>JADGPH010000011.1 GCA_017882555.1 Thermoleophilia bacterium | reverse complement strand
GGCCATGCCCGAGGCGGGGCCGAGCACGTGGGGGACTTCGTCGCAGTCGGCCGTGGAAGACTATTTGGCGAAATACCGCGTCCACGCGTGGGTCAAGGTTCACTACGATCCCCGCGATCCAGCCGAGGCGCGCCTCGAGGTGGGCGTAGAAACGGTCCATGTCATCAGCCTCATGGTGTCGCTACTCTTCGATGGCCTGGGCATCTGGATGATGGTGCTCTGGCGTCGGCGGGCAAGCGCCCCGATAGGAGCCTAGGTCAAGCGAAGGGCTTCTTCGTCTGAGGACCCCTACCCCACGGTGTATCGCCAGCCCTGCGATCATCCGTCCAGTTTCCACACCTACGCCGGAGCCGGGTGTGGCGGGAGGCGACGACGTGGCCCGCGACGGCTGGCTCAACTGACGGGAACCATCGTGATGCCGTCATGGGGTAGACTACCGGTTGTGTTTCAGACAGCCGTCGGCGAGGCTGCCCGGGCACACCCGCGGCTACGGCTGGTCGGAGCGCCAGTGACTCCCGGACCGGAAATACCCCCATCGATTTGCTTGGGCGCCATGCAAGAGACAGCCAAAGTGAAGAAAGCCATCCATCACCTATTGCTCGGCGTCGTGGTGTACGTGCTGACGTTCATGACCAACGGGCCGGATTTCGATCTGTGGGCGAGACTGGCTGTCGGCTCGATCGTCCTTCAAACCGGACGTGTGTTGCAGCATGACATCTTCTCGTATCTGCCCACGAAAGCCTTGTGGATAGACCACGAATGGGGCTCCGGTGTCGTCTTCTACTGTTTGGCCAGGCTCTTCGGAGAGCATGGGATCTTCATCCTGAAGGCGGTGCTCATCTACGCCATCTTCACCATGGTCCAGAAGACCATCACCGCGCGCGGAAGCAAGAAGTCCGCGACGGTGTTGTTCTACGCGTTCCTTGGCTATGCGCTCTTCCCAGGAATCGCCAGCCTCGTCCGAAGCCAGATGTTCACCTACCTCTTCTTCGCCATCTGGCTGTACGAATTGGAGCGCGTTCGGCGGCAAGAGAGGAAAATCCTCTGGGTGTTTCCCTGCACCATGCTG
Organism: Thermoleophilia bacterium; assembly: GCA_017882555.1. Taxonomy (GTDB): domain Bacteria; phylum Actinomycetota; class Thermoleophilia; order Miltoncostaeales; family Miltoncostaeaceae; genus CAITWD01. The sequence goes on along the minus strand of JADGPH010000011.1, from coordinate 7,419 downwards.
TTCTGGGTGAACATGCATGGTGGCTTCGTCGCGGGTGTCGGACTTGTGTTGCTGTACGCGCTCGGGGAAGTCTTGAGCCGGAAGAGCCCCCTGCCCTACCTCTGGATCCTGCTGTCGATCCTGCCGGCCATGCTCATCAATCCCTATGGATTCGCCTTGTGGCGCTCTGTGGTCGAGGCGTCGCTCTTGCCCAGACCCTTCATCCCGGAATGGCAACCAATCAGTTTGAGCGGGCCCATGCAGAGTGTTGGGGGAGTGAAAGTGCACTACCTCACCGGCTACATGATTCTCGCCGGCATGACCTTCGTCGCGGCCGGCCGGTCAATCATGCGGACCGACAAGCTGGACTGGACGAGGATCGTAGTGATGGTGGCGTTGTTCCTGCTGGGCGCCCGACATCAGCGACACGCCGTGTTCTTCGTGTTGGCGGCGGCCACGCTCTTCTACGATCAATTCGATGCCCTATTGGACCCTGTGCGGCGGCTCGTCTGCAGGTGCTTCCCCGACAAGTCTGCGAAGATCCAAACCGTGGCTCACTGGGGCCTCGGGTACGGTCTACCTGCCCTCGTCGCGCTTACCATCATCCCGAGACTGTCCCACCACATGACTATCGACTACCGGCGATTTCCCGTTGGTTCGCTGGAATTCATCAAGCAGAACGGGCTTACTGGAAATGTCGCCACCGGATTCGACTGGGGCAGCTACGCCTCCTGGAAACTGCATCCGCAGTGCAAGGTCATGTTCGACGGGCGGTACGAAGAGGTCTTCCCGAACGACGTCTTCGACCTCGCGATGCGATTCTCGGTGCGACAGGGCGACTGGTCTGAGGTGATCCGCCGCTACCATACCGACATCGTGGTGCTGCCCAAGTCGAGCTACACGCAGGCCGATTTGCCGCTCTTTCCGGAGTGGAAGCCCGTCTATCAGGACTTCGTGAGCGTGGTGCTCCTGCCGAGGGACCGGCCCGCGAGATCCTATGTGCGTCCCGACTTCAAGGATCCTGCCTACTCCAGAGAAGATCTCTCGAAGCCAATCGTCGCACCCCAGGGCTCCCGCCTCGTGCCATGATTGCGTACGTGTGCAAGAACCCCGGACTACGACCGTCGCCGCGGATCCATGCGTAGCCTGTCATGCCAATCGATCGTCTGGACCACGGTCTGGCTCATCCTGGGCGTGGCGCCCGCGGAAGCGGCACCGGAGTTGTTCGTCAACCTGAGATACGACGTCGATCCGACGTTGTCAGGCTGCATGGGCGAGCCCGACTTTCGAGCCATGGTTGCCCGACAAGTCGGCTACGATCCCTATCACTCGAACGCCGCCCTCGACGTGGAGGTTCGCGTCCGGCCGGCCGAACACGGGATCAGGGGGGCTATCGATTGGAGTGCCTCCGCGCACAGGCGACTGGGCGAGCGACACTTCACTTCGGAACGCCAAGACTGCAACGCGATGCTGGCGACCATGGGGTTCGTGCTGGCGGTTCAGCTCCAGTTGATGGTCAAGGAGGCGGTAGCAGAGCCTTCGCCGGGCTCGATGGACACCGACCACACCAGCGCGCCCGACGCTCGAGGCCACCAGCCTTCTGCGGACACCGACCACACCAGCGCGCCTGACGCCCGGCGCCGCCAGCCGACTGCGGACAGCAATCGGGTCGTGGAAGTCACCGCGCCACCCCCGGCCGTGGCGTCCGAGGAGCCTCCCACCTCCAGGTCCCCTATCACCCCGTGGTCGGGCATTGCTGGCATCGGGCCATCGGCAGGGTTTGGTCTTGGACCCGATCCAATCGCGCAAGGCAGGCTCTTTCTTTCCGTTCAGGCCGGTCAAGCCGCGTTTGAGCTCGGGGGCGAGGCGAGTCTGCCATCGACAACGCGTCAGGACTACGGGGGTGGTTTCCGGCACCGGCTAGTACTCGGTACAGCGGCCGCCTGTGGGCTGCGCGGATCGTCCTCCGCATGCGCTGTCGTGAAGTTGGGGCAAATCGGAGCGCAAGGGGTGGCCGTGGACAAGCCTGCTTCTCCGAGAGGCTTCCTTGCGCAAGTTGGCGCGCGCATTGCGTATTCCCTGCAGCTCGGTGACCGCTTGGCTTTGGTGGGGCACGCTGACGCGCTCTACTTGCTCACCTCCTGGACCGTCGACGTGAACCATGTGGCCGTCTGGACCATGCCCCGATTGGGCGCGGTCGCAGGAATCGATCTTGCCGTGCGTTTTTGGTAGCAAATCAGGCGATGCCGCCGACAATACCAAGGTAGAGCAGACGGATGGGTGTTCTGCGCCTGGTTTCGAGCTGTCCCAATCCGGAGCCTGACCTTACGAGGGCGTCCGAGGGACATCCCTGCCTTGAGGCCTTCCGGCGCGAATTCACCTACCTCACCCGGACCCTCAGGCGACTGGGTGTGCCACGCGATGACGTCGAGGATCTTGCCCACGAGGTGTTCCTGGTACTGTACCGAGCCTGGGAAAGTTACGATCCTACACGGCCGTTCCGCCCGTATCTCTTCGGGATCGCGTTCAGGGTCGCCTGCGATCACCTTCGGAGAAGGAAACGGGAGGTTTCCGAGTCGACAGTGGAAATCGACGATCCTGGGCCGCGTCCCGACCAGGAATTCGAGATGAACCAGCGGCGCGCTCTGTTGCTCAAAGCCCTCGAGCAGGTTCCCCTGCCAGGTCGCGCGGTCCTTGTCATGCACGACATCGAGGAAATCCCCATGGCCGAGATCGCCTCCGCGCTTTCGATTCTTCGCTTCACCGGCTACTCCCGCTTGCGCCGAGCCCGCAAAGTGCTTGCGGCAGCGGTGGCCTCTGTTGCTCAAGGAAGGCGGCTATGAGGCGCTCTCTTGAGCCCAACCCGCCCCAGGTTGAGCTCTTGCTCGCAGCCGAGCGACAGCTCGTGCTCGAACCGGACGACCTTGGTGACCGTGCGGTCGAGCGAGCGCGGGCCGCCCTCCCGCGGAAGCCGCGTGCGCGACTTGCCGGTCGGGCGCCGACGTTGCGCCGTGCGAGAATTGGTCTGTGCGTGGCGGCGGCCGTGCTGCTCTTCGCGGTCTGCGCGGCCGCGTTCCTGGTGGGCTATCGGATCAAGACCGGAGAATTGGCGGAGCCGGCCGCAGGGCGATCCGTCGCCCCGCACACGGTCAGGCCCGCCGCCCCGGTGACGCCGTCCACCAGCCCGCCCGAGATCAATCCTGAGCCGCTGCTCCCCGCTCCGCGGACCGCAAGAGTGGGAGCCGCGGTAATCAGGAAACCCGCAACCGACATCGAGCCTGACGTCTTGGAGCTGCACGTCTTGCGGTCCGCCCAGCAGGCCGTATCCAGGGCCGATTTCGCCCTTGCTCTCGCCGCTATCGCGGATCATCAGCGCCGGTTCCCATCGGGACAGCTCGCCGAGGAACGCGAGGCCTTGCGTGTGAAAGCGTTGCTCGGTCTCGGGCGCTTGGCCGAAGCGCAGCGTGCTGGCGCAGCATTCCGCGAGCGCTTCTCGCACAGCGCGCTCCTCGAGCGCATCGACGAGATGCTGGAAACGCAAAAGTGATCCGCGGGCCATCCAGACACCGCGGCACGAGCAGACCGGCGTGGCCGTCTCTTGTCCTCGCGCTAGGGGTGGCGGCGTGCAGTGGCACGTTGGACGCTGGATCGGACGAGCCCAAGGGCAAGCTCCCGGTGGACGATCGCAATCCGGTCGTACTTTGCAATGACGGTCCCTCGGACAACTGGCAGGGCGAGTACGCGATGCTGCTCGCGAGCACCGGCGGTCTCCGGCTCAACGGTATCGTCGTCACCAGCAGCAAGTTCTGGCCTAGCCTCGATGACAACATGTCCGGATGGACCAACATGGTGACCGCCGCCCGACAAGCTGGATTGAAGAACATTCCCGATCCCGTGCGCAGTGATAGCCCGACGCTCGTCCCGCCCCGCGATGGGATCATCGACTCCACGTTGCCCAACGGATCCGCTGGGGCCCTCTTCATCGTCACCGAATCCAAGCGGGTAGCCCTGCCTTTCCGGCCGTTGGTCGTCGTGACCGGCGGAGGACTGACGGATGTGGCGGACGCCTACCTGATGGATCACACGCTGGCCGACAGGGTCGTCGTGGTCTCGTGGCTGGGTGCCAGCTCTCCCGATGGAGCCGAGATGGGAGTTCCCAATGGCGACCTGGATACCTGGGCCGACATCATCGTCGCGCAGAAGCTGCGCTACATCCAAGCCAGCCTCGACTACGATCAAACGACCGATGTCCCTTCGAGCATTCTTCCCCAATTGCCCGCGAATACCTTCACATCTTGGATCCAAACCAAGCAGCCCCATATCTGGTCTACCCTTGTTGCAGCCGATCAGGTTGGTGTTCTCGTGACCGCCCTTCCCTCATTCGCGTCGGCCACTGTCCCAGTGGTTCAGCGTGGCGTGACCGCCAACGATCTGCCCGCGTTGGCCAATGATGCGACCGGCTCCGATTGGCTTGTCACCCAAGCGAACAACGCCTTGGCCCCGGCGCGTCTTTGGCAGATGCTACTGGATACGAAGACGTTCGGCCCGCACTGACAGCGGGGAACCCACCCGGCTCACGGCATAGCTTGTCGGTACGCCTTTGGGCTCAAATGGCGGAAACGGCGAAAGACCTTGCCGAAGTGATTCGCGTTGGCAAACCCACAAGCGTCGGCAATCCCTTTCAACGGCTCGCGGGTAGTGAGCAGCATGCGTGCGGCCTCATGAACGCGGACCTCGGTCGCAAAATGCGCAGGCGTCTTACCGGTCTGGCTCCGGAAGAACCGACTGAAGTGGCAGCGACTCATGCCATGTCCGGCGGCGAGCGCCTCGACCTCGATGGCGTCGGGAAGACTTGCGACAATACGGGAGCGGACTTCGTCCAACAACCGCTGCCTCCCGCTTGAGTCGGTAGGCTCGCTGAGCGCCCGCCGTTCGCATGCCTGAACGAATCGGAACAGCTCCAACTCCACCTCGAACGGGTCGCAGAAATCCTTCGTGATCGCGCCACGGATCAAACGCAAAGCGCCAGCTGCCAGCCGGCTGTCCGGCGAAACGTCGAACCGTGGCCCGGCGACCGCCACCAACTGGGTGATTCTGGCCACCAGGTACGGGTGGTGCAGGCCAATCCACCCGAAGGTCCAGCCAGGCGATTTTGGTGGGAGGTAGCACCGGTCAAGCGAGGGGGTGGTCGAGAAGAACACGCTACCTGGGCGGGCCTGTTGCGGCGTCTGGCCAGCAAATTGGAAACAGCCCCAGCCGGCCATCGTGAGCTGGCAGTAGAGCACTGGCTCGTGCTCGGCCTCCAAGCACCTGACCAGATCCCAGCCATGACCGGGCGCATGAGTCGCGGTCTCGATGCCGCCAAGATAGCTTGTTCTCGGGGCCCACCACGAAGGGGCATGCGCCTGCGCACGCGAAAGCTCGGTGAGGTATTGGACCGCCGACTCCCACTCGGGCGGCGGAATCGGGACGATAGCGTGAACTGGCGCGTCGCGACGAGAAAGCATGGGCCAGGGCCCGCGTCGACGCGCCAAAATGGGTGACTCTCCTGCGAACTGGGACGCGCTGACGTCCGCAAGACACATGGCGATGGGGCTCCTGGCCCTGGCGGACCCGCAACGCGTCGCGCCTGCCGACTTCGTATGGAGCAAATCCATACCCTTCTATTGGACGTCCCCCCCCCCAATTGTCCCCACTTGTAGTAAAAAAGTGCTATTACGCGACGCGGTGCGATTCGCGAGGTTAGAGCTGCAACGCGCGAGATGGTGCGTCACTCAAGAGGGAATTTCTAGTAGAGGTACATGAGCCGAACACGGCCGCTGTACATATGATTCCTCCAAAGCGCAATCGTGGTCTCGCTCGGTTGGAATTCCGCTTGCGCATAGGCACCCACGAGCTTGATGAAGATCTGCCGCGCCAGCATGTACTGTAGAGCCAGAAAGCCCTGGAATTGAGAGGTATAGTCCTCGGCCTTGCTGGCAGTCGCTGTGTCCAGGTACAGATCCAACCACGTCGTATAATTGACGCCGCCACCCAGGAGCAGGCCGTCGATCAACCTCACGTTGGCGAAGCCCCCGTAACTCTTCGCCGTGTATGAAGTGGCCGGCTCGTCCCTGCCAAAGGCATCGGTATCGCTCTGCTTACCGATGGCCGCATTGAATCCAAATTCGAGAATGGGATTCACAACGAACTGAAGGGAGCCGCCCACGCCTTTCTGGGTTCGGCCCTTCACGGCATCCTTCTTGTGCGTCTGAGGCTGGGACGGGTCCTGGGAGCCCTCAACGGTCTGGCTGACGGGGGTGCGCGTTTGGTATTCAGCGCCGACCTTGAGCTTCAACCATCCGATGTCGAGAATCGCGGTCGGGCGGCCGCCAAAGTAGGTGTAATTGGTGTCGCCCGTGGAGCTGTCGTCTCGGTAGTTGTCGTAGCCCATCTTGGCGAGAAGCTCGAAGCGCAGGAATTCCGCAGGATAGAGGTGCAAGGCGGCGTATCCCACGCCCAGGCCTTCGCTGGGCCGGTCGTGCATGTAGTTGACACCGTAGAAGGCAGGGGCATCCAACTTGGAGACTGTGTTGTTGTCCACGCCCCACATGCCGGCCCCCATCCGCTCGAGCGTGTAGGGGTCCAGCCCCATGCCGAGGTGATACACCTCCCAACCCTCGAAGCGACCGACCTTCAGATCCCAAACATTCCAGGTTCCCACTCGAACCCAAAGATCGTCGGTGTTGAAGGTTCCCCCGCTCGTGCACGAGGCGTTCGCAGCCTGGCAAAGATTGCCCACCAATTCGACCTGGCTCTGGAAGAAGAAGCGGTCGCCGACGTAGGCGGGCGTCAAGCGCAATACGCCGCGGCCGTACTCAAGGGACGTGCTCGAGTTCGGCATGTCGATCGGATCCCGCCGGATCGTTTCGTAACCACCGTCGACCCAGACGATGCCCGAGACAGCGATGCCCGTACGGGTATTGCGGGGCCACTGCAGGCCGTGGAAGGATGGTTCGAGCCACAGAGATCCGCCCTCGATACCACGGAGACTGCCGGGGTATGTCTGCGGTCCCATCCCTTCTAGGAAGGGCGCCGAGCTCTCAAGCTGGGCTCCCGGCGCGGGCGCGACGCTGGTGGACGTCGGCTGTTCGACTTTGACCGGCGGCTGTCCCTGTGGCTCCGGGGGTGACTCGGGTGCCTCCTCGTCGGACTGCGCCGTCGCGACACCTCCGGAGGCGATCAGTGCCGCAGAAACGGCGAGCACCGCAACCCGCCGGTGTTTTCGCAAGAGAATGGTTGCCACCGCCTATTTTCCATACCCTGCGGCAACAATGTTCGCCTGGACAGCATCATCGACAGCATCCGGCGGATTGCCGCTGGTGATGACGCCTTCGAAGAAAGTGCCTTTGGCATTGTTGCTGCCATCGCCACCGGTCCCCAGAATGATGGCTCCTTGTT
>JADGPH010000273.1 GCA_017882555.1 Thermoleophilia bacterium | reverse complement strand
TGACCAGGACATCCATCGGCAGGCTCACGACGACCGGGCCATACGGTGGCGTACACGCGCAGCGGAGGGCCTCGGAGATCGCGGCGGGCAGGTCACTGGTGCGGCGTGGATCCCAGAGACCCTTGGCGAACGGCGCCGCGGGGCCCAGGACGTCGCCACCCAGAAAAGCCTGCTCGTCGAGCATGCCGGTGACCTGCTGGCCGACGGTCACAAGCATCGGCACCCGCGCGCGCGATGCGTTGATCATCCCCGCGAGAGCATTGGCAATGCCCGGCTGCACGTGCACATTCACGACCGCGAGCCGACCAGTGGACTGGGCGTACCCGTCTGCCATCCCCATCACCGCCATCTCGTGCAGACCGAGCAGATACCGCACCCGGTCCTGGCGCGCAAAGGCATCGACCAACGGCAGCTCAGTGGAGCCGGGATTGCCGAACACCACCTCGACGCCCTCCGCCGCGAGGGCCGAGATCAGCCAGTCGGCGGTGTCCCGCACGGGTCTAGCGCTCGCCCAAGGGGGCCAAGCTCAGTCCGGCGGAGCTGAGCTGGTCCCAATACAACTCGGCGATCTCGCGGTGGCCGCTCCACACGCGGACTTTCCCGTCGCTGTGGATGCGATTGGCGAACGCCATACCCTTCTCGTAGTCGACGCCCGGGAGCACGGACGCCAGCGTGCGGGCCACGTGCTCGAACGTGTTGTGGTTGTCGTTGAGCACGATGATATGGGCCGGCTCATCGTTGCCCGTATCATCGGTGGGACCCGTCGGACGCTTCTTGATGTCCGGCGGAAGGGCGGTTCCAAGACTCCACATAGCGCGAAGGATACCGCTGCACCGCCGGAGTCGATACGCGCGCACCGAACGCGGCGTCTACGATCATCGTGTGGCGCAGGACCCCGCCCTCGATGCCTTCCACCCGCTGACCGCGGAATGGTTTGCGCGCGCGTTCGCCGCGCCGACCGACGCGCAAAAGGCCGGCTGGCCGGCAATCGCCGCGGGCGAACACACGCTGATTCTCGCCCCGACGGGCTCCGGGAAGACCCTCGCCGCCTTCCTGTGGGCACTCGACCAGATCATGGCTGCCCAAATCGCGGGTCGGACGCCGGATCGCGTCCTTTATGTCTCCCCGCTGAAGGCCCTCAACTACGACGTCGAGCGCAACCTCCACGGGCCGCTGGCAGGACTGCGCGATGCAGCCATGCGGGCCGGGGTAACCCCGCCGGAGATCCGGGTCGGGGTCCGCACCGGCGACACACCCCCTCGCGATCGCGCGCACATGTTGCGCCACCCGCCCGATGTCCTGATCACGACCCCCGAGAGCCTGTACCTGATGCTGACCTCGCGGGCGACCTCAATCCTCGCAGGCGTCCGGACCGTCATCATCGATGAGATCCATTCGGTCGCTGCGACCAAGCGCGGTACACATCTGGCGCTCTCGCTCGAGCGGCTCGAGTGGCTGGTCGACTCGCACGGTGGCGCCCTGCAACGCATCGGGCTGTCGGCGACCCAACGGCCGCTTTCGGAGATCGCGCGCTTTCTCGGTGGCCAGAACCGCACCGGTGTCCCGCGCACGGTGACCATCGCGGACGCCGGCGCGCGCAAGCCGATGCAGCTCGAGGTGATCGTCCCCGTCGAGGACATGGCCGCGCTCAGCGACGACGGACCCCATCCGATGGCAGCGAACACGGAATTCGTGGCGGGCGGTGGGGCGCTGGGTGGCTCGATCTGGCCGGCGATCTACCCGCAGCTGGTCAAGTTGATCCAGGCCCACACCTCGACGCTGGTATTTGTCAACAATCGACGCTTGGCCGAGCGGCTGGCGCTGCGCATTAACGAGCTCGCCGACGCCGACATTGCCCGAGCCCACCATGGCAGCCTCGCCCGTGAACAACGCACCATCATCGAAGAGGCGCTCAAGGCGGGCGAGCTTCCGGCACTGGTGGCCACGAGCAGCCTCGAGCTCGGGATCGACATGGGAGCAATCGATCTGGTCATCCAGGTCGAGAGCCCGCGCAGTGTCGCGCGCGGCATCCAGCGGATCGGTCGCTCCGGCCATCAGGTCGGCGGCGAGAGCCGGGGCCGGATCTTCCCGAAGTTTCGCGGCGATCTGCTCGAGTGCGCGGCGATTGTCGCGCGGATGCAGTCCGGCGAGATTGAGCACACGACCGTCCCACGCCTGCCGTTGGATGTCCTTGCCCAGCAGCTGGTGGCGATCTGCGCCGAGACCCCGTGGGACCTGGCCGACCTGCTGACCCTCGCCCGCGGCGCCTACCCGTTTAGTGAGCTCACCGCGGAGCAACTCGACAACGTGCTCGACATGCTTGCCGGGCGGTATCCCTCCGACGAATTTGCCGAGTTGCGCCCGCGGGTCATCTGGGATCGGGTTGCCGGAACCGTACGTGGGCGCCCCGGGGCGCGGCAATTGGCGATCACGAACGCCGGGACGATCCCCGACCGCGGCATGTACGGGGTCTACTTGGCCGACGGGTCAAGCCGCGTCGGTGAACTCGATGAGGAGATGGTCTACGAAGCGCGGGCGGGTCAGACGTTCCTGCTCGGGGCGTCGAGCTGGCGCATCGAGCAGATTACCCGCGACCGCGTCCTGGTCTCCCCCGCGCCGGGAGTCCCGGGGGTGGTGCCGTTCTGGCGTGGCGAGGACATGGGCCGGCCCGCCGAACTCGGTGCCGCCGTCGGCAAGCTCGCCCGCGAACTCGTGGCCATGCCACCGCGCGCGGCCCACGAACGCCTGCGCGCCGAGAGCGCCTTCGATGAGCGCGCCGCGACGAATCTCGTGGCGTATCTCCATGACCAAGCCGATGCCACCGGGTCCGTGCCGAGCGATCGGGCGATCGTCATCGAACGCTTCCGGGACGAGATCGGGGACTGGCGACTGTGCGTGCTGACCCCGTTCGGAGCCCGCGTGCACGCGCCGTGGGCGATGGCGATCACCGCCGCGATCCGCGAGCGAACCGGTCAGGACGTGCACGGGATCTGGACCGACGATGGCATCGCCATTCATCTGCCTGATGCTGATGTGGCACCCGATCCCGAGATCGCCCTGATGACCCCCGACGATCTTGACGAGCGCATCCTTGGAGAGCTCGCGCGCACGGCGCTGTTCGGCGCCCGGTTCCGAGAGAACGCAGCCCGGGCGCTGCTCATCCCGCGTCGTCGACCGGGCCAACGCACACCCCTGTGGCAACAGCGGCTGCGCGCGGCGTCCCTGCTCGAGGTGGCCCGTCAGTACGGCAGCTTCCCGATCATCCTCGAGACCTACCGCGAGTGCCTGAACGACTGGTTTGACCTCCCGGCGTTGCGCAGGTTGCTGGCGCACATCGGGACGGGTGAGGTCGGGGTCGTCGACGTCGAGACCCAGGTGCCGTCACCGTTTGCGGCCAATCTGTTGTTCGCCTTCGTCGCCAGCTACATGTACGAAGGCGACGCGCCCGTCGCCGAACGCCGCGCACATGCGCTGGCGCTCGATCGGGATCTGCTGCGGGAGCTGCTCGGTCGCGACGAGCTCCGCGATCTGATCGACCCCGAGGCGATCGCCCACGTCCACGCCGAACTCCAAGGCACCGCCGAGCGCACGCGGGCGCGCACCCCCGACGAGCTCCATGATCTGTTGCGCCGCATCGGCGATCTCGGCTCCGACGAAATCACCGCGCGGATCCTCCCGGACGCCGATCCATCCGCGTGGACCGCGCAGCTCGTCCGCGAGCGTCGCGCGACCAACATTCGCATCGCCGACGAGATCCGCTTCATCGCCGCCGAAGACGCGGGGCGGTATCGTGACGCGCTCGGGGTGATGCCTCCGGCCGGTCTCCCCCAGGCCTTCTTGGAACCGACCGACCAGGCGCTGGTGGGTATCGTCGCCCGGTACGCCGCCACGCGCGGACCATTTGTCTCCGCCGCGCTCGCGAGCCGCATGGGGATCACCCGCGATGCAGCCGACACCGTACTCGGCATTCTGGAGGGCCGCGGGGCGCTGGTGCGCGGCGACCTCGTCCCCGGCGGCGCGGGAACCGAGTGGTGCAACCCGGACGTACTTCGTCGCCTGCGGCGCGCGAGCCTGGCGATCCTGCGGCGCGAGGTTGAGCCCGCCGACCCCGAGGTGCTCGGGCGATTCCTACCGGCCTGGCACCGCATCGACCATCCCCGCGGGGTGGGCGGGCCCGAGGGCGTGCGCGAGGTCATTCGGACCCTGCAGGGCATCAGCCTGCCCGCCGCCCAATGGGAGAGCGAAGTGTTGCCGCGTCGACTGGGCGGCTACAACCCCGCGTGGATCGATGAGCTCGCGGCCTCCGGAGAAATCATCTGGATCGGCGGCACCGGGTCACGAGTCGCCATCTACCTGCGTGATGAGTTGGCGTGGGTCGGGTCGACCGCCCCCGGCGGGCCACCGCCCGACGATGCGACGTCGGCCGCCGTACGGGACGCCCTCGCGCGCGGAGCGCTGTTTTGGGATGACCTCGCCCAAGTCGTCGACGCGCCACGCGAGGTGCTCTTCTCGACTCTCTGGGGGCTCGTATGGGCGGGCGAGGTCACCAATGACCTGTGGGCGCCCCTGCGGGCGCCCCGAAAAATGCCGGCCACAACCACCTCGGCAGGCACCTCCCGACGACGCGCGTTGGTACGCACCGCGCACCGCAACACCCGATCGGCACTCGCGGGGCGCTGGTCGCGCACTGCTGCCTTGACCGATCGTGCCACGCCGAGTCCGGACGAGCGTCGTCGCGCACTCGCCGAACTCCTCCTCGAGCGCCACGGCCTGGTGACCCGCGGTGCGATCCGCGCCGAAGTGCTCGAGGGGGGGTTTGCCGCAATCTACCCCGCGTTCGCGCAACTGGAAGTCCTCGGCGCCTGTCGTCGCGGCTACTTTGTCGAGGGGCTCGGCGGGGCGCAATTCGCGCTTGCCAGTGCCGTGGAGCGAATCAGGGACATGCGCGAGTCACCGGCAGATGCGCACGTGCTTGTGCTCGGGGCCGCCGATCCGGCGCAGCCCTACGGAGCGGCGCTCCCCTGGCCCGAGACCTCTGGACGCCGAAGCCCGGCGCGTGCGTTTGGCGCCCAGGTGGTGCTCCGCGGCGGTCGCCCCGTGCTCTACGTCGAGCGGGGTGGCCACGGCCTTGTGAGCTTCGGAGAGCCAGAGCCCGACCAGATTCGCCGTGCACTTGGCGCGCTTGCCGCGTGGGTCCGGGAGGATCGCTCACGACGGCTCATCATCACCCGAATCGACGGCGTGGCGGTCATCGATTCGCCCTGGCATTCGGCGCTGGTCGACGCGGGCTTCCGCATCGATCTCAAGGGCTTGATGCTGCGTGCCTGAGGGGCAGGTCAGCCATCGCAACGCCGCGCGGTTTTCGCGGTGCCTGGTCGGGCGCACGATCATCGAGGCCTGGAGCACCGACCCGCGGGTGCGCGTCCAACGTCTCCCGGACCGCCTTATGGGTGAATCGATCACCGCCGCCGAAGCCCGCGGGAAACATCACCTGCTGCGGTTCGCCAGCGGCCGCGTGCTCGTCTCGCACCTGATGATGTCGGGGGTCTGGCACCTGCTCGACGCGAGCACGACCGTGTCACGCGGGCCAGTGATGGTGGGGTTCTCGGTCCCCGGGTACACCGCGATCCTGGTGCGCTGCCCGAACGTGCGTCTGGTGGAGCCCGGCGAGCCGCTGCCGGGGATCGTGCGGTCCCTGGGACCAGATCTGCTGGATCCCGAGGTCGACCCTGCGGATGCCCTGCCGCGTGCATTGACCCAGATCACGCCCTCGCGCGAGATCGGCGAGGCCATCCTCGATCAACGCGTGATCTCCGGCATCGGCAACGTGTACAAGAGCGAGTCGCTCTTTCTGGCGGGCGTCGATCCGTGGCGATCGGTGGGATCCATCACCCCGGACGAGGCCGCCCGGATCGCCACGATCGCCGCCGAGTTGCTGGGCAAAGGCACCCGCCAGCGCGGAGCCATCTCCACCTACGACCCGCCGGGATGGCTCCCCTCGTACGGGCCGTCTGGTCAGCGTTGGGTCTACGGGCGGGCGCGCAAGCCGTGCCGGCGCTGCCGGACACCGGTGCACGTGCGCGCCCAAGGCGACACATGCCGGAACACCTACTGGTGCCCGGCCTGCCAACGCTAAGGGTCGACCGAACCTCTGCGCGCGGGCGCGCGCCGGCCGGCTCGGCGCCGTACGACAGCCTCGTTGATCTCCGCACCCATCAGGATCGTCGCGCCAACGGCCCAGAGGAGGGTGAGATAGATCACGACACCGAACAGTGCCCCGTACACCGAGAATCCGCCAAAGCGGTCGACGTAGCCAGCGAACAACTGCGTGAAGGCCACGATCCCCGCCGCGGCGACCAGCATGCCCGGCAGATACGCGCGCGCCTCTCGCACGGGCGCATTCGGTCCGACCCGATACAAGACCCACACCATTGCCAACAGGACGAGCGTCCCGAGGAAGAAGACGAACCCCTGCAAGGTGTTGTGGTCGCCGGTCGACAGGCCCCAGTGCCGGGAAATGATCGACACCACGGACTGTCCCAGTAAGATCGCGATGTTCACCGCGGTCGCGAGCATGATCCAAATCGCGGCGATTCGGAGCCCCACGAGTTTGCCGACCACCCAGGTGCGATCGGAAGCCTCTCGGGCGCGGTCGAGTCCCACCATCAGCGACCCGACGGCGTTCCCCGCCAGGTACAAGGCACCGACCGCACCGAGCACCAACACCGCCGCTGCACGGTTCTGATCCCGCAACGCGGAGTTCAGCAGCGAGTGCAGCGCGGACTGGTAGGCCGTAGGGATCTCTTCGTTATAGGTCCGCACCACGCGATTGGTCGCCCCGACACCGGCGAGCACATTCACCGCCGCAAGCAGCGCCAATAGCATCGGCACCGTGGCGATGAACGCGTTGTAGGCGAATTGACTCGCCAGCCCGGTGGTGCGGTGCCGCTGGGCGTGCACCACCACATCCCATGATTCATCCAACAGCCGCTGGGTCCGCGTTCGCGGCGACAGCGAACCGGCGACAGTCCCTTCGGGTGACTCTGACAGCTTCGGCTCAAGGCCCGGCGTGGTGCTCATCCGCGCCCCCCGCCATGCCGCCTCTGCCGATGCCCACCCATCAAACCGCTCCTTACCGCCCCGATCGAAGTGCCTGATACGTCCCGCACGAAGCATCGTATGCGTCGTGACGACGACGCGGGTCTCTCGAGGGACGCGGTCGCGAGCGGGCGCATACCCGCGGTGACCGATGCGCTGTACCGCGACCATATCGCGGGGGGGTCGCGCTGCAATGTGATCTTCGGGCCCATGTCACGCGTGATGGTAGTCGGACCACGCCACCGTGCCGGGCACGCCGGCCGCATCGAGCTGGGTTCGCATCGCCACGCGCGACCATCACAGCACGCCATAC
>JADGPH010000060.1 GCA_017882555.1 Thermoleophilia bacterium | reverse complement strand
CGCGACAACGCGTTCCTGACTGCCACACCCGAGGAATAGCCCGCGCGTCGAACCTCGGCCAACACCCGGCGATCGTGCGCCCCGTGGGGATACGCAACCGAATCAACCCCCGCCCCCGTGATCTCCTGCAAGTACTCGCGGCCCCCCCGGAGCTCCCCGGCAATTTCAAACCTCGACAACTCGTCGAGCCGGATGTGTCGCACCCCGTGCGCACCGACCTCGACCAGCGGATGCCGCGCGAGCTCACGCAACTCGTGGGCGTCGAGCATGCCCGATTGGCCGACGAAGCTCGCCGTCACGAAG
The DNA here is from genome assembly GCA_017882555.1 of Thermoleophilia bacterium. Classification (GTDB taxonomy): domain Bacteria; phylum Actinomycetota; class Thermoleophilia; order Miltoncostaeales; family Miltoncostaeaceae; genus CAITWD01. Next base: position 12,278 of record JADGPH010000060.1, on the reverse strand, counting down.
ATGGTGCTCGGAATTCCCGCCTCCGCAAGGGCGATGATCGCTGGCAGGTTGTTGTCATAGCCGTCGTCGAACGTGACGGCGAACGGGCGCGGCGGCAGCGGGCGATCGCCCCGGAGGCCATCGGCCAGGTCCCCGATAAGCAGCGGTGTCGCCCCGCGGTCGCGATGGGCGGCGAGGATCTGGACATGCTCAGTGAACGAGGAATCCGACAAAGTGAATCGTTCGAGGCCCGTGCGCGCAGGCTCGCCGATCGCGTGATACAGGAGAACCGGAATGAAGGCGGGGTCCACACGTACCGTCCCGGCACCCGTGGACGTGGACCCGAAACCGCCGAGATCTGTGGACGAGCCCTCCCTCGCTTCACGAGACCGACCGGTCATGGGCGCGCCTGGGGTCCCTCGGAGCGGAAATGCCGCGCGTGCTGGATCGATGTGCGCACCCGGGGCAACCTCCGGGACATCAATGCGGGTGTGATCCGGTCACGCGCGATCATCGGTATTGGGAGCCTCTTGGGGCGGGCGAAACACCGTGAGCCTAACAAATCGGCCCCTTCGCCACGCCCCAAGAGCGGGTCCTCATACGGCAACCGCGCTGCCATCGTTGGATGGCAATCGCGGCCGGCGATACCCGTCATGGTCCCGCGTGCCGCAGTCGTGGTCGGAGTTGCCGCGCCGATTCTCACTCCATCCGCCTGCGGACGTCTGTTTGGGTTGTCGAGCAAGGTGCCGCTCTTGACATCGGCGGCGGCCCGACCAGCACCAGCCGGGACGTTGATGCCGTCGCCCAGACTGCCGGACTGGCACCAGGTCTGTGTCGACAACTTCAACAACGATGTCCCAATCGGCAGCTTCCCGGTGGCCGTCGCCGGAACGTGGGGGGACACCTATCAGGACGGCTGGACGCACACCAGCAACATGGTGCGTACATGCCCTCGACGGTCGTCTCGATCGCCAACGAGGTGATCAACCCTCACCTGCAGACCCAGAATGGAGTGCACACGGTCGCAGCGCTGGTACCCACGATTCCTGGTGCGCAGGGAAACAGGGGCAGCTTGCTCTATTGCCGCGACATGATCCGCATCCGCGCCGACGTCGTGCCGGGCTACACGGCATCCAATGCGTTGGGGCCCGACGGCGAGACGTGGCCCATAGATGGCGAGATCGATTTCCCCGAGGGGGAACTCAACGGTGCGATCCTGTGCTGGCGAGGCCCGAGGCCATTGTGAAAGGCCTTCTGAGACGTCGCGTCGTCCGACACGACGCCCCACAAGGGCCCTCCGGTCCAAGCGCATCCGTCCGCGGGACCGCCGGTGCGGATGATCGATGCGTGCGATCGCGGTCGGCCCCACCAGCTGACCGCAGCCTGCCAGCAATCTCGGACCATCCGTATGGGGCCCGGATGGTCCGAGAGAACTGCGGCCGTTACGGTCCATCGGACCAATTGGTATCATCCCGCGATGCCTCGGCCATTGACCCCGCAAGGTGGACGGCTCGGCGCGCTCCGAGTGGTTGCAGCCTTCGTCGTCGCAGTCGGCGCGTGGGCAATCTCGACCCGCGCCGTCGGGGGGACACCCGCCGGACCCGATTCGTCCGGGGGTCCCAATGCCATCCGGCGCCGCCCCTGGTTGGCATCGCGCATTCTCGGACCGTCTCGTCGAGCACCCGCCGCTCGGGACATGCCCAACGACCGTCGCGTCGGCGCGGGGCCGCAGCTACAGCAACGGCCTGAAGGACACGACCAAGAGCTGCACCTAGATGCCGTCCGAGGTCGTCTCCATCGTCAACGGTGTCATGAACATTCATTTGCATACCAAGCATGGCGTGCACATGGTCGCAGCCCTGGTTCCCACGAGTCCCGGTGTTCCCGGAAAACAGGGCAGCTTGCTCTACGGACGGTAGGTCGTAGGGTTCAGCGCCAATGTCGTCCCCGGCCACACAACGGCGTTGCTGGTCTGGCCCGATGGCGGCATCTGTCCCAGCGATGGCGAGATCGACTTCCCGGCAGCAAACCTCACCGGCATGATCTTGGGCTTTTCCGACCACCAGGGTGGGGTGTTCCCCGCCGACCAGACAGCGCTCAGCACGAGCGTCCCCGACGCCGGGGGGGGTGGCACACCGCGACGCTGACCTAGCTGTTGACCGCCGTCACGCCACAGCCGGACGGGCCGCACGTCGGCACGACAACGACCCCGGCTCCCAATACACCGATGCACTTGGTGATCCAGACTGAGACCTCAACCGACGGCACCGTGCCCGCAGATTCTGCCGCCGGGAACTTCCAGATCGTCTGGCTGGCCTTCTACACGCCGGCCTAAGCCCACGCACTGTCCACGACCACACCGGGACGCCTTGCTCCGCATAGGCGACCGGACACAAGGGGGCCGAGAGAACTCGTGAATCGAGCTGACCAGAGGTCACGCAACATATCTAGGGTATCGCGCCGAGCAGTCGTACCAGCAGCCATCCTGACGATGGTCGCGTCCTTAGCCCTCGGCGCCGCGCAAGGCGTGTCCCAACCCGTCCCCCACAGCGCATCGACACTTGGCCTCGGGTGCCAGACGACCCCCTCCCGGGCCCCGCAAATGACCCACTCACTCTGGGTGATCATTCGCCAGCACCTCCAGACGCACTACACTCCCGCGCTTCGGAGCCGCGTCTGGCGCAGACTGACCGCCGACCCCGCGAGGGCGTTCCGACTCGTCAACACCATGTCCCGCGCGAGCGCGCTCACAGGGACGTGTACTGCAACGCCGCTTGCCACGACGTCCGTCGCGCTGCTCTCCGCGAACATGCCCGGTTTCGGGCCATCGGGACAGCCAATGCCGACGGGCGACATTCCGGGCTGGCATCAGGTTTTCGCCGACAACTTCAACCAGAACGTCCCACTGGGCAGGTTTCCCGCAGCGGTGGCGCGCACGTGGGGCCGGAGCTACGCGAATGGGTGGAAGGACACCAGCAAACACGGCACCTACATGCCCTCGAAGGTCGTCTCGTTCGCCAACGGGGTGATGAACCTTCACCTGCACACCGAGCGGGGCGTGCACATGGTCGCTGCCCCGGTCCCCACCATTCCCGGTGCGCCCGGGAAGAACGGTGGCTTGCGCTACGGCCGATACGTCATCAGGTTCAGGGCCGACCACGTGCGCGGATACAAGACCGCATGGATGCTCTGGCCGGACAGCCAGACCTGGCCCAGAGATGGCGAGATCGACTTCCCGGAAGGCAACCTGACCGGTTCCGTCTGGGGCGTCGTCCACCACCAGGGCTCCAGGTCTGGCTCAGACGCGGCCTTGTTCAGCACACACGTCACCTACACCGGATGGCATACCGCAACACTGACATGGCTCCCGAGTGAGGTGACATTCCAGTTAGACGGGCGGACCGTGGGCACGACGACGACCCGGATTCCCAACACACCCATGCACTTGGTGATCCAGTCAGAGACGTCGATCGGTAGCCCTCCCCCCGCGAACTCCGCAGCCGGCAACATCCAGATCGACTGGCTGGCCGTATACAGGCGCGCATGAGACCACACATCGTCCACAACCCCACGGGGACGAGAATGCTCTGAGTAGGCGGCCGACGGCTGGCGACCGCATGCCCGCCGCTAACCGAAGCGGCACGCGACGACCGCCGTGAAAGATATCTCGTCCAAGGCTGACGAAGGTCGTCGACATCTGGATCGGCGTAGGCCGGGATCCCCAGCTGGAGCTGGGCGACCCTCGTCGCCGTTCGGCGAACTGCAGCATGGCGGGGGCGACTCTCATCCGCAGGCTACCGACGCCACCCGGAGCACGCGCACGCGCCCCGAACACCGCCACCGCACGTCTCCCGGCGGGGGCGCTATCCTTTGGGGGTCGCGCCACCGCCCTGACCGAGAGGTTTTGCGTGTTCGACGTCTCACCCGTCCACCTTCTCTTGCTGCTGGCCATCGCCTTGATCGTCTTCGGGCCTCGACGACTTCCCGAAATGGCGCGCAATCTGGGTCGCGGCGTGCGGGAATTCAAATCGGCGATCGCGATCGATGATCCCGCCCCACAGTCGGCGCCCGGTACCCCGCCGCCCACCGAGACCACAACGCTGAGCACGACCGCGCACGACTCCGTACTCGAGGGTATCGTGCGATCGGGTGACGACCAGCCGGCGCGTCCGCGCGAATAGCGCCCTACCGCACGACCAACGCCTGGTGGGTCGGATCGCCGGACACCTCATGCGCAGCACTGGCGCCGAGCACCCAGAGTAGGATTATTCAAGGTGCACTCTTCTTCGTCCCACGCTGATCCCAGCGCGCGCATCCTCGTCGTCGACGACGAGTCGTCGATTACCGATGCCGTCTGCACCGCCTTGCGCTATGACGGTTTTGAGGCGCGCGAGGCCGCCTCGGCCCGGGACGCGGTGCGGGTCATGGAGACATTCCTGCCCGATCTCATCCTGCTTGACGTCATGTTGCCCGACATCGACGGCTTTGCGTTGGCGCGCGATCTCCGTGCCGCCGGCCATGACGTCCCCATCATCTTCTTGACCGCTCGCGACGGGACCTCGGACAAACTGGCCGGCCTCGCGCTCGGCGACGACTACGTCACCAAGCCATTCAGCCTCGCCGAGATCGTGGCCCGCATCGGGACGGTCCTGCGCCGCACGAAGTCCGCGGATGATCATGCGGTGCTTCGATTTGAAGATGTGGTGCTCAACGAAGACACCCACGAGGTCCGCCGTTCCGGCGAGCGAATCGTCCTCACACGCACGGAGTTCGCACTCTTGTCGTTCTTCATGCGAAACCCGCGTCGGGTGCTCTCCAAGCATCAGATCATGGACGCGGTGTGGGCCAACGATACGGTCATCGACCCCAACGTCGTCGAGACGTATGTCAGTTACCTCCGCAAGAAACTCGGAACCGATCGCCCGCAATTGATCCAAACAATCCGGCTGGTGGGGTACGCGCTCAAAGAACCCGAGGGGTAGATGTCGCTGCGCCTGCGCCTGCTCGCGCTCGTAGCTGGCCTCGCGATTGTGGCTCTGGTGGCCGCGCAAGCCGTGACCTACATCTCATTGCGATCGTTCTTGTATTCGCAGATCGACCGCACCGTTACTTCGAGCGTCGAGGTCTTGGGCGACTCCATCGGCGCAGGCCGAACGCTGAATCTCACAGACCTACAAACCTTGGTCTCCACCACCCCGGGGTTGTATGTCGGCGAAATCGGCGTCGATCGTCGGATCACCTGGAAAGCCCTCGGCGTTGCCCGCGGCGCTCACCCCGCCCCCGCCCCGGCGCTGACCCGCTTGAGCGTGGGTTCAGACCGGGAGAATGCGCGCCCGATCACCGTGGATGCACGCACCGGAGACCTGCAGTATCGGGTCGCCATCGACCCGATCGGCACGAATCAAGCGATTCTGATGGCAGCCCCGCTTGGCGGGATCGACGACACCTTGAGCCGACTCGTCGGCATCGAGTTGGTCGTATCGGGAATTGCAATCGCAGGCGTCGTGGCAGTCGGCGCGTGGTTGATTGCCGTCAGCCTGAGACCTTTGTCGCGGATCGAGCGAACCGCCTCGGCCATTGCCGCCGGAGACCTGTCGCACCGCGTCGACAACGCGCGGCCGACAACCGAGGTCGGTCGACTCGCACTCGCATTCAACTCGATGATCACCCGTATCGAGGCGGCGTTCGCCGAGCAATCCGAGTCGGAGCGGGTCCTGCGCCAGTTTGTGGCCGACGCGTCGCACGAACTGCGCACACCCCTCACCGCTGTGCGGGCATATGCCGAGCTGTTTGATCGCGGTGCCAAGTACCACCCCGACGACCTCGAACGAGCGATGACGGGCATCCAGCGCGAGGCCTCACGCATGAGCGTCCTGGTTGACGATCTGCTGCTGCTCGCCCGCCTGGACCAGCATCCGGAGGTGACACTGCGCGATGTCGATCTCGTTGAGGTCGCGCAGTTGGCGACCGACGCATCCCGCGCGATCGATCCCGACCGTACGATCACCCTCATCGCTCCCGCCGTCGCGATTGTCCGCGGGGACCCGGAAGCGCTCCGGCGCGTGGTCGACAACCTGCTCGGAAATGTTCGGTCGCACACCCCCGCAGGGACGCCCGCAACGGTCCGCGTCAGCGCCGAGCCCGACCAGGTGGTGTTGGAGGTCACTGATCACGGGCCCGGCCTCTCCCCCGATCTGGCGGCGCACGTGTTTGAACGCTTTTCGCGTGGCGATGCCTCGCGATCCCGGGATGCCGGAGGTTCGGGACTTGGCCTGGCAATCGTGGCGGCAATCATCGAGGCCCACGGCGGAAGCGTCTCGGTCACGAGCACCCAAGGGGCCGGCGCGACGTTCGCCGTCATGCTCCCGGTCGACCGCGGCGGGCACATCGGGACCCCACATATCCCGGTGTATCCCGAATCGGAACACAATGGTAAGTAAGCGCTAACCGGACTCACAGGGAACTCACAGTCATACACGCAAGCATCCGTGCCGATACGTCAAAGGTACGTGCCTGACCCCCGTTGACACCGACACTGGACGTAGAGCCCAATGACTGAGATGCCGCGAGACCCCTCCCGCCGACAGCGACTGAATAATCGGCTTCACCATCCCGTCGCCCGGAAACAGGGCCGGCGCACGTTGCGCCGATGGACCGGCGTGGGGATTCTCGGTGTTGTCGGGCTGACCGCCGCATGCGCTGGGCTCGCCTACCAGACCTCCTCGGACCAGGAAGCTGCTCAGGCGCGGGTGAAGGCGAAGGTGCTGGCGCAGTATCAGCATCGACGCGCGATCGACGATGCCAACCTGGCAATCGTGCACAACGAACAGCTCTCGCTGTCGCACGCCCTGTCCCGGGAACTGGCTCTCGCGGCCTCGCGGCGCAAGACACGTGCCCAAGCCATGGCTGCGCTCCAACTCGCGCAAGCCGCCCAAGCACGCGCGGCAGCCCAAGTCGGACCTGCGCGATCGGCGTCAGCGCGTCTGGCATCGGTCCGCACGGCGGCGACCGTCGCGAAGCCGACCGTCCGCCGCGGCGAAGACGGCGCTGCGGCGACGTCCGGGGGATCATGAGCACATCGACCTCATTTGCGGCGTTGGGCACGACAGCACTCGTGTGCGTCGGGGAGCCCGAGGCGCTCGCCGATGCGGAACGCATCCTGCGAGACGAACTCGCGCTCATCGACGCGTCATGCAGCCGTTTCCGTCCGGACTCCGAACTCGTGGCGCTCAACGCGGATCCCGGAAGCCCTCACGCGGTCAGCGCGGTGTTGTTTGCCGCACTGGAAGTCGCGCTTGACGCCGCACGCATCACCAACGGCATCTTGGACCCAACCATCGGGACTGCCCTGCGCTCAAGTGGATACGACCGCTCGTTTAGCGAAATCGCGGCGGTCGGTCCGCGGGCGGGAGACATCGAGGTGGTCGACGTCTGCGGATGGCAGTCGATCGAGCTCGATCCGTCGGCACACACCGTGACCGTGCCCGAAGGGGTCGAGATCGACCTGGGGGCAACCGCCAAAGCCTTCGCCGCGGATCGTGCGGCCCACGCGATCCACGACGTGACCGGCGCGGACGTGCTGATCTCCCTCGGGGGAGACATCTGCGTCGCTGGCGCCCCGCCGGAGGGTTGGCCCATATTGCTTGCCGACGACCATCGAGTATCGCTCGACACACCAGGCCCCATCGTGAATATTCATGGCGGTGGGCTGGCCACGTCGAGCACGACCGTCCGGCGCTGGCAGATCGGCGATCGCGAGCTTCATCATCTGATCGATCCGCGGACGGGGACCTCGGCGAGCTCGCCCTGGCGGACCGTCAGCGTCGTCGCATCGAGCTGCGTCGCGGCAAATACGGCGAGCTCCACGGCGATCATCCTGGGTGACGCGGCCCCGGCCTGGCTGAGCGAGCGTGGACTGCCCGCGCGCCTGGTTGCCCATGACGGTGACCGAACCTATGTCGGTGGCTGGCCGGAGGATCCCTCATGAACCAAGCTCATGCGCTCTGGTATCTCACCCGCGGGACGGGAATCGTGTCGCTGGTCCTCGTCACGCTCTCGGTTCTTGTGGGCATCTTGGCATCGCTCCGAGCAGGCGGGAAGCGCACCCCGCGCTTTGTCGTGGGAGGTCTGCATCGCAACCTGTCCCTGATGACGGTGGCGTTTATCGCGGTGCACGTCGCCACGACCATCCTCGACGCCTATGCACCGATTCGCGTGGTCGATGCCCTCGTGCCCTTCATCTCGAGCTATCGCCCCATTTGGCTCGGCCTCGGCGCGCTGGCATCGGACATCATCCTCGCCCTGATCATCACCAGCCTGGTGCGCGTCCGAATTGGCTTGCGCACATGGCGGGGCATCCACTGGTTCGCATATGCCTGCTTCCCGATCGCCGTCTTCCATTCACTGGGAACCGGTTCCGATGCAACCCAGACGTGGATGCTCGCGATCGTGGCCGGTTGCGCGGGCATTGTCGGCCTTGCGGCACTCGTGCGGCTCTGGCAACTTCGCCCGGAGCGCCTCACGAGCTCGAGCGGTCGCGAAGCCGCAGTCGTCCTGCGGTTCCCCTCCCAGCGCATCGCGCTCCGACTCCTCGCCACTGCGATGGTGTTCGTCGTTCCCGCGATCACCGCAATGTGGGCGCTTGCTGGTCCGCTGGCACCCAAGTGGACAGCCCGCGCGGGGACCCCGACGACCAAGTCATCGACCAAGGGCACCCTGGCCGCGCTTGTCTCGGAGCAAACCGCGCTTGAGCGCTCGCGCGCAAAGCAGATCCGAACAGCCAACACCCAAGTTGCACGGCAACTCGCCAAGGTGAAGGCCGCCATCGCCGCGGTCCAGGCCGCATCCAAGCCGCTTCCGGTCGCAGCCTCTGTGGGAACGTCGGTGTCCGCACCCTCATACGGCGGGGGAGGCTCGTCTGCGCCCTCCGCACCGACGTACGCCGCACCGGCCCCGGTTGCTGCGCCCGCGCCGATCGCCGCGACCGGAGGCTCGTGAGTTCTGGGCGGCCCATGATGTTCCCGGCGAACGATCTGCGCAAGATGATGTGTCGGGTGCGCGTCGATCCGGCGACCGTGTGGGGCACCCAGGCGCGCACGACGGCCCTCGCGAATCCTGAATGAACTCGGCACACGCCCTCTGGTTTCTCACCCGCGGAACGGGTCTGGTCTCGTTGCTGCTGGTGACCGCGTCGATCGTCGTGGGCGTGGCGGCGTCGCTGCGTGTTGCGGGCACCGCGACCCCTCGCTTTGTCGTCGCGGGGCTGCATCGCAACCTGTCGCTGCTGACGGTGGCCTTCATCGTCGTGCACGTCGTCACGACGATCCTCGATGCCTACGCACCGATTCGCGTGGTCGATGCCGTCGTGCCGTTTATCTCGAGCTATCGCCCCTTTTGGCTCGGCCTCGGCGCACTGGCCTTCGACATCATCGTGGCGCTGGTCATCACCAGCCTCGTTCGGGTCCGCATTGGGCTGCGTACGTGGCGGGGCATCCACTGGCTCTCCTATGCAACGTTTCCGATCGCCGCGTTCCATTCGCTGGGAACGGGGTCGGACGCAGCCCAACCATGGATGCTCGCTGCCGTGATCGCGTGCATCTCCTTCGTGGCCGGTTGGACCCTCGTGCGGCTGTGGGAGATCCGCACCGAGCGTGCCCCATTGGCACTCGCCGGAACGGCGCTGGTCATTGTGCTGCCGCTGGCTGGCGTGGTCTGGGCAAACAACGGACCGCTGGCCACCGGATGGGCGGCGCGAGCAGGGACCCCCACACGGCTTATTGGCGGAAAGACGCCGGCGCCGGTCGCCCCAACTGGCGGAAAGACGCCGGCGCCAGGCGCTCAGACGCCCGCCCCGATTGGCGCGACCGGCGCCTCATGACCCCGCTGCGATGCATGACACTGAACACTGACCTTCCGATCGTCAGGCCTGTTCTGGTGCTCTTTCCACCGGCAAGCGGATGGGGCGAACAGACCCCGGCGACAACCCCTGAGAACCCTGAATGACCTCGGCACACGCCCTCTGGTTTCTCACCCGCGGAACGGGTCTGGTCTCGTTGCTGCTGGTGACCGCGTCGATCGTCATCGGCGTTGGGTCGTCGTTGCGTGTCGCGGGCAGCACCACCCCTCGCTTTGTCGTGGCGGGGCTGCATCGCAACGTGTCGCTGCTGACGGTGGCCTTCATCGTCGTGCACGTCGTCACGACGATCCTCGATGCCTACGCACCGATTCGGCTCGTCGATGCCGTCGTGCCGTTTATCTCGAGCTATCGCCCAATCTGGCTCGGTCTCGGAGCGCTTGCCTTCGACCTGACCCTCGCCGTGATCATCACGAGCCTCGTTCGGGTCCGCATTGGGCTACGTACGTGGCGGGGCATCCACTTCTTGGCCTATGCGTGCTTCCCGATCGCGGCCGTACACGCACTGGGGACCGGTTCCGACGCCAGCCAGCGCTGGATGCTCGCCGTCCTGATCGTGTGCGTCGGGATCGTGGCGGCCGCGACCCTGATGCGTCTCTGGCAGATCCGCAGCGAGCGTGCGCCCCTGGCACTCGCCGGAACGGCGATGGTCATCGTGCTGCCGCTGGCTGGAGCCGCCTGGGCCAATACCGGACCGCTCTCCCATGGGTGGGCGGCGCGCGCAGGCACGCCCACCAACCTGGTTGGGACTAAGACCTCCTCGACGAGCTCCTCCACACCGACCAAGCCGGCCACCAGTGGATTGCCGGCGCCGCCCTATACAGCGCCCATCACCGGCACCATCTCCGAGACAACGCCCGACAGCGCAGGCAACACGATCGTGACCATCTCCGCCGCAACAACCGGCAGCGCCCACGCGCATCTGAAGATCGTGCTCGATGGAATCTCGAACGGCAGTGGCGGTCTGACGCAAATGACGGGCAACAGCGCCACATTCGGTCCATCGTCAACTCCGGCGCTCTACAGCGGGAGCGTCGTCTCCCTGCAAGGCAACCAGGTGGACATCAGTTTCTCGACCACCAGCGCGGCCCCTCCCCAACTGCTGGTCAACACCACACTGCAAATCAACTTCAGTGCCGGAACCATCACCGGTCAGATTCAAGTCAGCTAAGGGAGCACACGCGGTGACCACATCAGCACCACAGCAACGTCCGACGACATTGCCGCGCCTGCTGGGCGGGCTCGAAACTCCCGACGGCCTTGCCCAACTCGATCGTCACATCGCCCACCACGGCGTGCTTTCGGTACGTCCGGAGCCGGGTCGCCCCAATGACGTGCTCCGCGAGGTCGTTCGGGCGAGCGGTCTCGGAGGACGGGGTGGCGCCAACTTCCCCGTCGCCCGGAAGGTTGATGCGGTCGTCGCCCAGCGTGGTCGACCGGTAGTGGTGATTAACGGCACCGAGGGCGAACCGCCGAGCCGAAAAGATCACGTGCTGATGCGCGGCGCGCCGCATCTGATCATCGACGGCGCGATCGTCTGCGCGGCGATGGTCGGCGCACGTGAGGCAATTATCGCCGTGGAATCAAGCTCACACCGTGAACACGCCGCGCTCGATCACGCGCTCACCGAGCGGGAGTCCCGACGGGTCGATGACCGGGTCAAGGTCTCGTTGGCATCGGTTCCGGACGGGTTTGTCATCGGCGAGGAGCGCGCGCTCATCAACGCGATCAACGGCGGGCCCGGCAAGCCGACCCATGCCCCACCCCGCCCGTTCGAGAAAGGCGTCGACGGGGCGCCGACGCTCCTCCAAAATGCGGAGACTGCCGCCCAACTCGCGCTGATCGCCCGGCACGGTGCCGAGTGGTTTCGGGCGCTCGGAACCCCGGAGGAGCCTGGATCGGCACTCGTCACGCTCACCGGCGCGGTCGCTCACCCTGGTGTCTACGAGATCCCCCTGGGTGCCGCACTCGAAGACTTGCTTGCCGCTGCAGGAGGACTTACGGGTCCCATCCGCGCCTATCTTGTCGGAGGCTACTTCGGCACCTGGATCGACGCAGCTGATGCGATCGGGATGCGCCTGAGCAATGCCGACCTCAAGGCACGCGGAGGCGGGCTCGGCGCGCGGGCGATCGTGGCCCTTCCGATGTCGGCGTGCGGGCTGACAGAGACCGCCCGTGTCGCCCGGTATCTCTCGGAGGAATCCGCGGGTCAATGCGGTCCGTGCATCTACGGGCTCGATGCCATCGCCGGGGGACTTGAGCGCCTTGCGCGGGGCGATGGACGCGAACTGCCCAACATCGAGCGCTGGCTCGGGCTGGTCGTCGGACGCGGCGAATGCCGTCACCCCGATGGCAGCGCCAAATTGGTCGCAAGCGCCCTGCGTGT
>JADGPH010000059.1 GCA_017882555.1 Thermoleophilia bacterium | reverse complement strand
CGGCCTCAACGTGTTCCATGACCGCGGCGGTCCAGCACGCCGTGCCATCACTGATCGCGTCGACGTCAAACTCCACGGCGCCCTCCAGAAAGCGATCGACCAAGATCACTCCGTCAGGCCGTTCCCGCCGCACGTACGCCCGGACATCTTCAGGTGAGTCACAGATCGCCATCGCGCGGCCCCCGAGTACATACGACGGGCGCACCAGCACCGGGTAGCCAATCTCGCTTGCTGCCGCCTCAACGTCGTCGGGGGTCGTGGCTACACGCCACGGCGGTGCACGCAAGCCCAGGCGCGACAACAGCTCACCGAATTGGCCGCGGTCCTCGGCGAGGTCGATCGCGTCGGGCGACGTGCCGAGGATGGGAACGCCCTGTTCGGACAGCGTCCGTGCGAGGCGGAGCGGGGTTTGGCCGCCCAGCTGAGTGATGACACCCAACGGCTGTTCGACCGCACAGATGTCCAACACGCTGTCGAGCGTGACGGGCTCCATATACAGCCGATCGCTGACACCGTGGTCGGTGCTGACGGTTTCGGGGTTGCAGTTGATCATCACCGCGGCGTACCCCAGCTCGCGGGCACCGGTGACCGCATGGACGCAGCAGTAGTCGAACTCCACGCCCTGACCGATGCGGTTGGGCCCGGACCCCAGCACGATGATGCTCTTGCCGCCCGCGACGCGCGCCTCGGTGTGGGTGTCGAAGGCCGAGTAGTAGTACGGCGTCTGGGCAGCGAACTCGGCCGCACATGTATCGACGGCGTGATAGGTCGGCGTAACTCCGAGTGCGCGTCGGCGGATGCCGACCTCGAGCTCGCTGCTCGCCGTCGCCGCGGCGATTCCACGATCGGTCAGTCCCGCGCGCCGAGCGGTACGCAGACCCTCAGCGTCGACGGCCTCCAGGCTGTCGCCAAGTGCGGCCTGCGCGGCGGCCAGCGCGGTGAACTGCGCGCAAAACCAGGGGTGGATGAGCGAGGCCTGGGACAACTCATCGGCGGTCGCGCCGTGGCTGGCTGCCCACATCATCACGTCGAATCGATCCCAGGTCGCGTGCTTGATCTGCGCGAGCGCCTCTGCGCGGGTCGCGGGAACCGAGGGCTTGATGTCCAGCTCCCGTGCCGACATCGCCTTCCCGAAGGCTTCGCCGAACGTACGGCCCAGTGCGAGCACCTCCCCCACGCTCTTCATGTGGGTGGTCAGCTCAGCGGATGCCCCGGGGACCTTCTCAAAGGCGAACCGCGGGATCTTGACCGCGACATAGTCCAGGGTCGGTTCGAAGCTCGCTGGGGTGACGCGCGTGATGTCGTTGGGAAGTTCGTCGAGCGTGTAGCCGACCGCCAGCCGGGCCGCGATTTTCGCGATCGGGAAGCCGGTCGCCTTCGACGCGAGCGCGGACGAACGAGACACACGCGGATTCATCTCGATGACGAGGATCTGACCGGTCTCACGGTTCAGCGCGAACTGGACGTTGGATCCTCCGGTCTCCACGCCCACGGCGCGAATCACCGTCAAGGCCGCATCGCGCAAAGCCTGAAGTTCTGGGTCGGTGAGCGTCATGGCCGGGGCGACGGTGACCGAGTCCCCGGTGTGCACCCCCATCGGATCCAGATTCTCGATGGAGCAAATGATGACGGCGTTGTCGTTGCGGTCGCGGACCACCTCCAGCTCGAATTCGCCCCACCCGATCACCGACTGCTCCAGGAGCACCTGGCCGATCGGGCTTGCGTCGATGGCGCGCTTCAGCCGATCGACCAGTTCGTCCGGTGTGTGGGCGACGCCACCCCCCTCGCCGCCCAGGGTAAAGCCGGGACGCAAAATGACGGGAAACCCGATCTGTGCGGCGGCGCGTATTCCCGAAGCGATGTCGGTGATGATGACGCTCGCCGGAGTCTGAAGACCCGCCTCGGCCATCGTCGTGCGGAAGGCTTCGCGGTCTTCAGCGCGGTGGATGGCATCCGCAGTGGCACCGATGAGCTCGACCCGTTCGCGCGCGAGGATCCCGGACCGGTGTAGCTCCATCGCCAGATTGAGCGCGGTCTGGCCGCCCAAGGTCGGTAGCAGCGCATCGGGACGCTCGCGAGCGATGACCCGCTCGATCGCCGTGACGTCGAGCGGTTCGACGTAGGTGCGATCGGCCACGGACGGATCGGTCATGATCGTGGCCGGGTTTGAGTTGACCAGGACGACGCGATACCCGTCTTCGCGCAGGGCCGCACATGCCTGGGTACCCGAGTAATCGAACTCGCCGGCTTGGCCGATCACAATGGGCCCGCTGCCCAGGACCAGAATTGTGGAAATGTCGTCTCGGCGCGGCATCAGCGGGCAATGCCCTCCACAAAGCGAGCGAACAGGTACCGTGCGTCATGCGGGCCCGGGCTCGCCTCTGGGTGGTACTGCACCGAGAATGCCTGCAGCTCGGGGATCGCCACGCCCTCGACCGAGCCATCGAACAGGCTTGTGTGGGTGATCTCGACGCCATCGGGCAGCCGGTCGCCGATGACGGCATACCCGTGGTTCTGCACGGTAACCTCAACGCGGTCGTCGGCCGCGCGGCGCACGGGGTGATTGGCGCCACGGTGGCCGAAGGGCAGCTTCTCGGTACGAAGTCCGACGGCCCGGGCGAGCATCTGGTGACCGAGACAGATCCCGAAGACCGGGATCTCCCCGAGAATCTGCCGCACCGTCTCGATCACCGAGGTCACCGCGGCGGGGTCGCCGGGCCCGTTGGACAAGAAGACCGCGTCGGGTCCGAGGTCGCGGACGGCTTGCGCGGTCACTCCCGAGGGGACGATGTCCAACTGGCAGCCCGCCGCCACGAGCCCGCCAACGATTGATTGCTTGATGCCGCAGTCGATTGCGACGACCCGCGGACCGTGTGTTCCGACATGGCGCGCCGGGCCTGCCACTTCGGGGGTGAGATCGCGGCCATCCAGACTCGGGTGTGTGAGCACCCGCGCATGAAGCTCGTCCGGGCCGAGTTCGGTGCTCACGCCCCCCCGCATGGCACCGCGGTCGCGCAAATGGCGGACCATGCGCCGCGTGTCGACGTTCTCGAGCGCAACGACGCCGTTGGCCGTCAGCCACTCGCACCACCCGACCGGACCCGCGGAGCCGGCCGTGTTGCCGGCGCGGGCCATCAACACCGCCGGTGGCCACGGCTGATCGCTTTCCATGGCGCGCGGCCCGGTCCCGTAGTTGCCGATCATCGGCGCGGCGAACGTGAGGATCTGGCAGTGGTAGGACGGGTCGGTCACTGCTTCTTGGTATCCGGTCATGCCGGTGGTGAAAACCATTTCACCAAGAGCGGTCCCCGGGGCACCAACCGATCGGCCATTGAGCACCAAGCCGTCTTCGGTCACGATCCACGCCGTGGGGTTCGCCACTAGCGGACCAGCTTGCTGATCGCTTTGAACTGATCTGAGCCCGCGTGCTCCAGCATTTCGAAGAGCACGGTCTCGGTACTCGAGACGACCGCACCGGCCCGGTGACACTTTTCGATCCCGATCTGTCGGTTCGCCGGCGTGCGCGAGCCGATGGCGTCGCTCGCAAGCGTCACATCATGCCCATGGGCGATGAGGTCGTGGGCGCTTTGGTTGACGCATACATGGGCCTCGATTCCGCAGACCACCCATCGCGTGCGACCGCTCGCGGTGATCGCGGTGTCCAGGTCGTCGACCCCGACGACCGAGAACCGCAGCTTCTCGACCACTGGTGTGCCCGCGGGCAGGGCTGAGGCCACTTCGGCCACGGTGTGACCGAGCCCCTTGGGGTATTGCTCACTGACGATCACCGGCGCACCGAGGATGCCGAAGCCTTCAACGAGAATCCGGCAGTTCCGCACGATGTCCTCGAAATCGTCGATCACCGGTCGGAATCCGTCCTGGAGGTCCACCACAAGCAAACCGACATCGTCGGCCGCAAGGAGTCCTGGGTGTCTGCCGGTTAGCGCCGCCATGCGATTTGTCCTCCGGCAATCGTGAGTTGGACCTCTCCAACGAGCTTGGCATCCAAAAAGGCCGAGTTGCGCGACTTGCTCTGGAACCCGTCTGCGCCGACAACCCACTTCGCCGTCGGGTCAATGACCGCGAGGTTGGCGACTGCGCCCTCGGTGAGCGTGGGCACCGGAAGCTCGAGCACGCGTGCCGCGTCGGCGGTCATGCGTTGCACCAGAATCTCCAGCGGCAACTTCCCCCGGAGGACCAGATGCGTGTACAGGGATGCGAAAGCGGTCTCGAGGCCCGTCACACCAAATGGGGCCTCCTCGAACGGCAACTCCTTCTCGCTGGCACCGTGGGGGGCGTGATCGGTCGCGATGCAATCGATCGTGCCGTCAATCAGGGCCGCCAAGAGCGCGTCGCGGTCGGCCGTGCTGCGCAACGGTGGGTTCATCTTGCGCGTCGCCGGATCGAGACTCTCGCAGTCTTCATCGACCAACAGCAGGTGGTGCGGGCTGACCTCAGCGGTCACATGCACGCCTCGGGCCTTGCCGAGACGCACCTCGTCGACGGTCTGGCGGGCGGACACGTGGCAGATGTGAATCCGGGCGTCCTCGTAGCTCGCGAGAGCGATATCGCGTGCGACCGCGACGCTCTCGGAGACCGCAGGGATTCCGCCGACGCCCAGTCGTGCCGACACCGCGCCCTCATGCATGGCCCCACCGGCGGAGAGATCTATGTCTTCCTCATGGAGCGCCAGTGGGAGCTTTGCCAGGTGCTGGTACTGAAGTGCTCTGCGAAACACCGCGGCGTTACTGACCGGGTGGCCGTCGTCGGAAAGGGCGGCGGCCCCAAGTTCGGCGAGCTCGGCAGCCTCGGTGAGCTCTGATCCCTGCTGGCCCTTGGTGATCGCGCAGATAAAGCCGACGCCGATCACGGCGTCGCGCGCCGCGAGTTCGCGCAGTCGCACGAGGTCCTGCGCGTCATCAACGGGCGGATCCGTATTCGGCATCGCGGCGATGGCGACATAACCGCCCGCTGCCGCCGCCCGTGAGCCCGACCCGATGTCCTCGGTGTCTTCACGGCCCGGGGTGCGAAGGTGCACGTGTGGGTCGACGAACCCTGGCACCACAAGCAGGCCGGTGCCATCGATCTCTTCAAGCCCGGTCGGATCGCCGCCGATGTAGCCATCGCGAATCACGATGTCGTCCGTGATATCGATCCCACTGGCCGGGTCGAGCAGCCGGGCATTGCGGACCACCAGCGATGCACGCGGGCCCGGCCGCTGCACGAGGACCTTGTCGCGGTTCATGCGGCCATCATCTCGGTAACGGCGTCGGTGGCGCGGACTGCCTGGGGATCCGAGAGCAAGTCGTACAGCACGGCCATGCGCACCACCATTCCACCCTCGACCTGCGCCGTCACCAGCGCAGTCGGGTCATCGGCAAGTTGGTCCGTGATTTCGACGCCGCGATTCATCGGTCCGGCGTGCATCACCCTTTGGCCGGGGCGCAACCGATGGTGGCCGATACCGTACTGGGTGGCGTATTCGCGCAGGGATGGCACAAAGCCACCCTTCCCCATCCGCTCATGTTGCATCCGCAATGCGTAGACGACATCGGCGTCGGCGATGTCGGCGATGTCGTGCGACGTATGGACCCCCAGTCCTTCGGCGGCGCCACGCGGAAGGAGCGTCGGCGGGGCGATGAAGCTCACCGTGGCACCCATGGTTTGGAGCGCGATGGCGCCCGAGCGGGCCACGCGGGAATGCAGCACATCACCCACGTAGGCGACGTGCAGGCCCTCGAGGCGACCGATGGCCTTGCGCATCGTGTACAGGTCGAGAAGGGCTTGCGTGGGGTGTTCGTGCTTGCCGTCGCCAGCATTCACGACGGCCGCGTCGGTGTAGCGTGCCGCGGCAGCGACCGCGCCGGCAGCAGCATGTCGGATCACAAGGACATCGGGCTGATAGGCGGCAAGGGTCAAGACCGTGTCCTTGAGGGACTCCCCTTTTTCGACCGAAGACCCGGACGCCTTGACGTTGATGACGTCTGCCGACAAGCGCTTGCCCGCGAGCTCAAAGCTGGTCGCGGTGCGGGTCGAAGCCTCGAAGAACAGGTTGATCACAGTGCGCCCGCGTAGGGTCGGAACCTTCTTGACATCCCGGCTCATGACCTCGGCAAAGCGCTCGCCGAGATCCAGCAGGCGGGTGATCTCATCGCGGGAGAGATCGCCGATCGCAATCAGCGAACGTCGCGAACTCATGTGCGCTCCTTGGTGATCAGCAGGATTTCGTCGGTGCCGTCGGTTTCGGTCAGCCGGACGCGCACCCGATCAGACGTGGCGGTCGGAAGGTTGCGACCGACGAAGTCGGGGCGGATCGGCAGTTCCCGGTGGCCGCGGTCGACGAGGACGGCAAGCTGGAGGAAGGGTGGGCGTCCGTAGTCGAAGACGGCATCGATGGCTGCGCGAATGGTGCGCCCGGTGTAGAGGACGTCGTCGACGAGGACGACAGTGCGCTCCGACACGGTGAAGGGCAAGTGGGTCTCACCGACAACCGGAAAGGTGCCGGCGGCCACATCGTCGCGGTAGAGCGCGATGTCGACGCTTCCGAGGTCGGGGAGTATCCCCGAGAAATCCGCGATCAGACTGGCCAAGCGGGATGCCAGTGGGACGCCCCGTGTGCGAATCCCAACCAGTGCGATCGTGCTTGGATCGGCATGACGCTCGAGAATCTCGTGGGCCATGCGGGCAACGGTCCGGCGCAACTGGTCTGCATCAACCAAGCGGGTGACCGTGGCACCGGTCACGGTGCCCGAAACAGTGGTGTTTGGGCGCAGATCGCGTGCATGTGCCGCTCCTTTCCGGCCTCTCTGGGCCGGGCTTAAAGGTCGGGTGCTTCGGAGACTGTACCAGGGCCCGTGGCCGTCGGGGACCTCGGCTCAACCGGCTTACGTGTAGCGCCACCGGGGTGAAGAATGGGCTCACCGCGTTCGGCAAACGGGATCTCGACCTGGTCGAAATCTCGTGGGACGATCGTGGGGGCAAACTGCGATTCGGCCTCTTTGCGAACTTCTCGTGGAAGAAAGCGACTCGACAGATGGGTCAAGGCCAACAGCCGCACATCGGCCGCGAGGGCAACATCGGCTGCTTCACGTGCGGTGGAGTGGCGGGTTTCCCGCGCCCTTGCCCGGTCTTCATCGAGGAAGGTGGCCTCATGGACGAGCAGATCTGCGCCGCGCGCCGCCTCGCGGGTCCCGTCACATGGCTCGGTGTCACCGGTGATCACGACACGCCTGCCCGCTCGTGCCGTGCCGAGTACCTGGTCCGGCGAGACCGCTCCCCCATCGAGGTGGATTGTCTCGCCGCGTTGGAGACGGCCAAACAGCGGCCCTGTGGGAACACCGAGCGCGGTGGCGGCTGCGAGATCAAACATTCCTGGTCGTGCGTTCTCGATGAGTGCATATCCCAATGAGCGAATCGAATGTTGGGTGGCGAACGCCTCCCACCGAGCGCCGTCGAGGTCGAGTACCGGACCGGGTTGGACCTCGAGGACCACCAGGGGAAACGACAAACGCCCGATCACCATCTGCAGACCCGTCAACAACGCCCCAAGCCCGGGAGGGCCAACGAGTGAGAGCGGGTCCGTGCGCCCGCGTAACCCGTAGGTCTTGAGAAGACCCGGGAGACCGAGGTAGTGATCACCGTGGAGATGCGTCAACAGAATCGCGTCGAGATCGACGAGCCCCAGGCCCGAACGCAAGAACTGTCGTTGCGTGCCTTCACCGCAATCGACAAGCACGCGTGAGCCTCCGCGCACGACGAGCGTGGCTGAAGTTCCACGCCCGGCGGTCGGAACTGAAGCGGCAGTGCCGAGAAATGTGATCCAGAGATCCATGGCCGGGCGATCCTAGAGGTTTGGTCTGATGTGAGCGTCGAGGTCGATGATCTCGACGCCGGGTGGGCGTCCCCGCTCGAGAACGAGTTCGGCCATCGTGAAAAGCGGTCGTCGTCGGCGATCGGTGGGACTACCGGGAGTGAAGATCAGCAGTCCGTCGCCATCTCTTTCGATGTACGGGATGTGACTGTGTCCAAAGCCGACGGTCTCGGCTGACGGGAAGTGCTCTCGCAAGCGCGTCGAGTGGCCTGCGGCTGGACTCGCATTGTGGATCACAGCGATGCGGGTATTCCCCGTGGTGACCTCGGTTTCACGCGGGAGTGACGCACACACAACGGCAGTGTCGACCTCGCCGTGAATCGTGACAACTGGAAGGCCGATCGCCGTGAGGACCTCAAGTGATGCCAGCTCGCAATGGTCACCGGCGTGGATAATGAGATGGGCTGCGTGCAGCGGTTGAACTCGCCACGGCATATGGGTGTCGGAGGTAAGGCCGATGCGCATCGCGTGATTCTGACGGGTCCGGACGGCACTCGCG
>JADGPH010000058.1 GCA_017882555.1 Thermoleophilia bacterium | reverse complement strand
TTGCCACCAAGGTCGGGTGGGCACCGGTCCACAATTGGTTGCCCGATGCCCACAGCGAAGCGCCCCCGCCCGTGAGTGCACTGCTGTCGGCGGCACTGTTGCCCACGGTGGCGCTCATCGCGTGGCGGGTCGACTTGGCGCTACGCCTCGCCTTGGATCAGCGTGTCGTCGAGGCCATCTTTCTTGGCTTCGGCCTCGTCTCGCTCGGGGTCGCGGTGCCGTTCTTGTGGAAATCTCTCGCATGGAAGCGCTTTCTGGCGTACTCGAGCCTCGAGCACATGGGGGTGATCGCGCTCGGCATCGGCTTCCACAACCGATGGGCCACCGCAGGGGTCCTTATTCATGTCGCCGGGCACGCAGTCGCCAAATCGCTCGGATTCTCGATGTCAATTCCATTGGTGCGCTACCAACCCGCCGCATCGCATCGCGCGCCGCGGGGTATCGGGCGCCTCAGTCGACCCTTGAGCCTCGGCATGGGCCTGAGCCTCTTCGCGCTCGGCGGCGTCCCGCCGTCGCCACTGTTTGTCAGCGAAGCTCTGATCCTCTTCGGAGGGCTCGCGGCGGGCCAGATTATCGTCGCGACGATCGCGTGTGTGTTGTTGGCGATGGGCTTCCTCGGCATCGCCCACATGGCGATCGAATCGCTTGGCGGCACGCCGAGCGAACGCCGTGCCCCCGGACGCCGCACCGGGGTCTGGATCTCGGGTCTTGCCGGAGCGAGTGCCCTCGGCCTGGTGGGCATCGCGAGTGTTGCGTACTTGCTCCCGTACTCGACGCTCGCCACGATTCTCACGGCGGGCATCAAGTGAGCGATCCGACCCCGAGTATGCATGCCAAGGTCATCGAGGTTCCCTGCTCTCGGTGGCACGACCGCGTTGCCGCTGCGATCGACTCCGGTGGACGGTTCTTGAGTCTCTGGGCGGATGGAGGTGCAGGCCACGCCCGGGTCAACCTCGCCGTCGGGCATGAGGCCCAGACAACAGTTCTGCGCACCGCCGCCACCGCCAGCGAGGTGCCGAGCGTCGTCGATCTGATCCCGGCGTCCGAATGGGATGAACGCGAGGCGCATGATCTTTTTGGGGTGGGATTTGCCGGGCACACGCCCCTGCGACCCCTGGCGGCACATCCCTCGGCGACGGTCGAGTGGACAACGCCGGTGATCGGCGAGGATGTCCATCAGGTCGCCGTCGGCCCGATCCACGCCGGGGTCATCGAGAGCGGCCACTTTCGGTTCCACGTCGTCGGAGAACGCATCCTGCACCTGGATCTGCGCCTGTTCTACAAGCACCGCGGTTTGGAGGATGCCGCGATCGGGAGCACGCCCGAGGCGATGCTGGCGCTCGCCCAGCGGGCGTGTGCGGCCTGCGCGGTCACCAACACCGTGGCGGTCGCACAGGCATATGAGACGTCGTTGGGCGGCACGCCCGGTATCGCGCTGCGGCGGGCCCGCACGTTGCTCCTCGAGCTCGAGCGGCTCTACAACCACCTCAATGACATCGGAGCGATCTGCGCCGGGATCGGGTTTGCCCCGGGCTCGATGGCGTTTGCGGGCTTGAAGGAGCGTGCGCAGCGGATCAACGCGCGGGTTACCGGTCACCGATTCTTGTTCGGGTCGATCACGCTGGGCGCCAGCACGATCGCGATCGATGCGCCCGAGGCCCGCGAGCTGCGGACGGCGATTGCCGAGATAGGGCGCGACGCCGCGACCATGTGGCAGGAGATCCGCACCAACGGGTCGGCTCGCGACCGGCTCGTCGGTGCCGGCGTGCTCGCCCCCAAGGACGCCGCCCGCCTCGGAACATGCGGCCCGGCGGGCCGGGCATCCGGTGCGGACCATGACGCGCGCGCACACAGTCCGCTCCTTTGGTATCCCGAGTTTGCGGCGGCTGGACTCGATGACCCGGTCGGTGATGTCGCTGCGCGCGTCCAGATTCGCGCCCGCGAACTGGTGGCCTGTTGCGCCATCCTCGATGACCTGTTGTCTGCGCCGATCACCCCCGGACAGATCGTTCTGGGCGATCCGACGAGCGATCTCGCCGTTGGTGTCGTCGAGAGCCCACGCGGCCAAACCGTCGCCACGCTCGAACTGCACGCGGGCCTTGTCGCTCGCCTGCACCTGCGCACCGGCTCATATGCCAACTGGCCGTCGCTGGTCGTCGCCACGACGGATGCGATCCTTCCCGACTTCCCCCTGATCAACAAGAGCTTCGAGCTCTGTTACGCCTGCGCGGATCGGTAGGTCGCCTGTGTTTGTCCTTCTTCGCCACCTCGCCGCGATACGCCGCACCGCTGCCCTGGAGCGGGGCGAACCACGTTCGGTCGCAATTCGGCACGTCGATGCCGGCTCGTGCAATGGTTGCGAGCACGAACTCGGCGCGGCTACCAACCCGTACTACGATCTCCAGCGCTTCGGCCTGTCGATGACGGCGTCCCCACGACATGCGGATGTCCTGCTCGTGACCGGTCCGGTGACGACCCGCATGCGGGACGCCCTGCTGGTCGCGTACAACGCGATGCCCGAACCGCGGCTGGTTGCGGCACTCGGGGATTGCGCGCTGGGCTGCGGAGTCCTCGGCGACCCGAGCCAGATGCTGGGTACCCTCGATGCGATTCTGCCCGTCGCGATTCGCATCCCCGGATGCCCGCCGACCCCAGCCGAGATCGCACGCCACTTGCTCGAGGGTCTCGACCAGGCACGGCGCCTGAACACCCCGCCGGCCGCGTAGTTCACGCGTCCTATATGTACTTCGGCGGCGATGCGGGTCGCAGCACCCGGGCCCGCGCCGAGGATCCCGCCACCGAGATGTTGCACGTGCACGGTACCCTCCCGGAGTAGGGTTTTGCCACCGATGGCTGGCCCATCACACCCACGAACGAGTACCGTCGGCCGGTCGCGGCGACGGGGTTTCGTGAACCATCCAGAGTCGGTCTCGCTCCACACGACGCGGTGCGCAGAGGCCCCGAGCTCCCACCCCCGGGACTGCCCGCAGGGGCACGCACCCACACCATTCGCGGTGTGGCCCGCCCTACGACCGGATCATGACTCGTGTGGTGGCTGATCGCCGTCATCGGCGGCGGCGTGGGCGTTGTCGCCGGCTTGTTCGGGGCGGGAGGATCGGCCGTCGGCACGCCGCTCCTGCACGCTGCGGGCGTCCCGGCCTTCTCTGCCCTGGCCTCGCCCCTGCCGGTGGCGATCCCCTTGGCGGCATCCGCGTCGGTCGCCTACTGGCGCTCCGGACTCATCGATCGCTATCTGCTCACCAGGACGCTCTGGTTTGCGGTTCCGGCAACCGTCGTCGGAGCGCTGGTCACCCCACTGATCGGCGGGGGTCCGCTGATCGCGGCCACCGAGGTGCTCGTGGTCGTGATCGGCGTGCGCTTCGTGGTGAGCCCGACCTTCACCGCGCCGTCGGCTGCGCAGGCCAAGCCGCGGCTCGTGCGCATCGCGATCCTGGCGATCGCGGTGGGCCTGGTTGCGGGCCTCCTCGGCAATAGCGGAGGGTTCTTACTGGCGCCGCTCTTCGTGCTGGTTCTGCGGGTCCCCTTGAAGGTCGGCCTGGCGACATCGCTGGCGCTCTCGGCGTTCCTCGCGATCCCCGGCACG
>JADGPH010000057.1 GCA_017882555.1 Thermoleophilia bacterium | reverse complement strand
TTCTATGGGGCGTCGATGAAGGTCGGCGACAAGGCGATTCCGGCCTACATTCCGCACATCGGTGGACAATACGAGGGAGGTGAGGTCCGCATGGGGACCCGCCTGAAGGCGCGCCTTCCCGCCAAGCGGGTTCCCGAAGCCGTCGGTCGCTGGATTCGGCTCTACGAGTCGTCGCGGACCGATGGCGAGGTGTTCAACGCATTTGCCGACCGCGTCGGCCCAGCCGCCTTTGAAGCGCTCGTCGCGGACCTCACCCTCCCGGTCGAGTTCAGCGCCGACACGTTGAGCTACTTCATCGATTGGAACCGCGCGGACCCGTTTCAGGTGATGCGGGGCGAGGGCGAATGCGCAGTGTGAACCAGCCCGCAGCGTCGTACGTGCCGGACGTCGAGGCGTACTCCGCCGAGGAGCTCGTCGCGTACATGGTCGAGCGCTTCCACCCGCGTCTGGCACTCGCCTGTTCGTTCCAAAAGGAGGAGGCCGTGCTGCTCGACATGCTCTTGCGCATCGACCCCACCGCGCGCGTCTTTACGATTGACACCGGGGTGCTCTTTGACGAGACGCGCGAGGCGTGGCGCCAGGTCGAGGAGCGCTATGGGATTACCGTCGAGGTCCTCGATGCAACGCGGACCGACGGCCAGCCCTGGACGGCAGCGCGCTGCTGCGGGGAGCGCAAGATCGCCGCGCTCGATCAGGCCCTCGCGGGACTTGACGGGTGGCTGACCGGTCTGCGCCGTGAGCAGGCGCCAACCCGTGAGGCCACCTCGAAGCTCGTGCGGGACGCGCGGCGTGCGGTCTGGAAAGCCAGTCCCTTGGCCGACTGGGCCGAGGCCGACGTCTGGGCCTACATCACGCGGCACAACCTGCCCTACAACGCTCTCCACGATCAGGGCTATGCGTCGATCGGCTGTGCTCCGTGTACGCAGCCGGGCAGCGGCCGTGACGGCCGCTGGGCGGGCAGCGCGAAGACCGAGTGCGGGTTGCATCTGTCGTTGGAGGACCAGGGAACGCAGAGGTGATGTTCGGCATTGACCCCATGATCGTCTCGTTTGGGCTCGGCGTCGGGATATTGATCGGTCTGACGGGAATCGGGGGCGGGTCGCTCATGACGCCGCTACTCATCATCGTTCTCGGTGTCCAGCCCGTCGTGGCCATCGGGACCGATTTGGCCTACACGGCGATCACCAAGACCCTTGGGGGTTGGCGGCACATCCGAAAGGGCACCGTCGACTTGGGCGTCGTCCGCCGGCTCGCCGGCGGCGGGGTTCCGGGCGCGGTGATCGGAGTGCTCCTGCTCGATTACCTGCATTCCAACTACGGCAAGAGCTTCGACAAGGACGTCTTGGCGTTCCTCGCCGCCGCGTTGATGCTCGTCGCGACCGTCGTGCTGGTGCGCGCTGTGCTACTGCCGCGGCTGTCGCTGCGAGAGCGCCACAGCTACACCTTTCATACGCGCAGTCATGTGGCGTCGATCGCGCTAGGTCTGGTGCTGGGGCTCATCCTCGGCGTGACCTCCGTCGGGGGCGGTGCCTTGGTCGGCGCGGCGCTGCTGATCGTGTACCGCTTGACTCCGCAACGCGTCGTCGGCACGGATATCTTTGTCGCTGCGCTCGTGGCGTGGGCGGCCGGCCTGACCCAGATGTTCAGCGGCCACGTGGACCTCGCGCTGATGGGCACCATTCTCATCGGCTCGATCCCGGGCGTGTGGATCGGGACGCGGATGATGGACTTTGTCCCGGCCCATGCCTTGCGGGTCACTCTGGGGGCAGTGCTCCTGGGTTCGGCGCTCGCGGTGGTCAAGAAGGCGGGCGTCAACATCCCCGTTGAAGTGATCTTCGCTGCACCGGCGGTGGTCGGCCTGCTTGCCTGGGGCGCCTTCCGCGCCGGGCTGCGTGCGCCGGTGGTGGCGCCCGAGATCACCTCGGCGGCGGTGGCGGTGGGCGCGCTCGTGCCCGCTGGGGATGAGGCGTGAGTTCCGTCATCGACCATGTCCGCCTGACCCATTTGCAGGCACTTGAGGCCGAAGCGATTCACATCATGCGGGAGGTCGCGGCGGAGCTCGAGCGGCCCGTGTTGCTCTTCAGCGGGGGGAAGGACTCAATCGTGTTGTTGCGGCTCGCAGAGAAGGCGTTCCGTCCCGCGAGGTTTCCCTTCGCGCTGATGCACGTGGATACGGGCGACAACTTTCCCGAGGTGATCGACTATCGCGATCGCCGTGTGGCGGAGTTGGGCGAGCGGCTAATCGTCGCCTCGGTGCAGGAGTCCATCGATCGTGGGCGCGTCATCGAGGACCACGGACCGCGGGCCTCGCGTAACCGGCTGCAGATCACGACACTCCTGGATGCGATCGCCGAGCATCGCTTCGATGCCGCGTTCGGCGGGGCACGCCGCGACGAGGAGCGAGCCCGGGCTAAGGAGCGTGTGTTCTCCTTCCGCGACGACTTCGGCCAGTGGGATCCCAAGTCGCAACGGCCCGAACTGTGGAATCTCTACAACGGTCGCATTCGCCCCGGCGAGCACGTGCGCGTCTTTCCGATCTCCAACTGGACCGAGCTCGATGTGTGGGAGTACATCGCCCAGGAGGGGCTGGAGGTTCCGTCGATCTACTTCGCCCACACACGTCCGGTCTTCTCGCGCGACGGCATGTTGTACGCCTGGCGCGCGGGGGATGAACTGCTTGAGGGCGAGCAGGTCATCACCGCGAGCGTTCGCTATCGGACCGTGGGGGACATGCGGTGTACGGGTGGTGTGCGCTCGCAGGCGACAACACTCGACCAAGTCGTCGCGGAGATCGCATCCACCCGCGTGACCGAACGTGGTGAGACCCGCGCCGATGACCGCGTCTCCGAAGCGGCCATGGAGGATCGTAAGAAGGCAGGATATTTTTGAGTGCCCTTGGCCTGCTTCGATTCACCACCGCCGGCTCGGTCGACGACGGCAAGAGCACGTTGATCGGGCGTCTGCTCTACGACACCAAGCAGGTGCTCGACGATCAGCTCGTACAGGTCGCAGAGGCCAGTCGTCGGCGCAGCAGCGACGGAGCACTCGATCTCGCGCTGCTCACCGATGGCCTGCGGGCCGAGCGCGAGCAGGGCATCACGATCGATGTCGCCTATCGGTACTTCGCGACCGATCGCCGACGCTTCATCATTGCCGATGTCCCCGGGCACAAGCAGTACACGCGCAATATGGTCACCGGGGCCTCGACGGCGGACTTGTCCATCGTATTGATCGATGCGCGCAAAGGGGTGCTCGAGCAATCCAAGCGACATGCCTATATCAGTGCGCTTCTGGGAATTCCGCATGTTGCCGTCTGCGTCAACAAGATGGATCTCGTAGGCTACCGTCAGGAGGTCTTTGACCAGATCGCGGCCGACGTGCGCGCATTCCTCGACGGCCTCGGGGTTCGTGAGGCGACCTGCATTCCAATCTCGGCGCTCCACGGTGACAATGTCGTGGAGCGCGCACCGGGCATGCCGTGGTACGCCGGTCCGACGCTGCTCGAGCATCTTGAATCGGTGGAGGTCGAATACGACCACCCCAACGACGTGTCGGTGCGCTTTCCGGTGCAGTGGGTGATTCGCCCCGGTGCGGCCATTCCCGCCGGCTTAGGGGAGCCTTGTGGTAATGGGCCCGAGTCCACGCTCGGCCCATCTGCGTGCCATGAGGACTATCGGGGCTATGCCGGCCAGCTGGCCAGCGGCGCGCTGCATGCCGGCCAAACCGTCGTGGTCCTGCCGGGGGGGCAGCAGACGCGGATCGCTGCGATCGACACCTATGACGGATCGCTTGACGAAGCGTGCGCGCCGCTGTCGGTGACGATTCGCCTCGAGGATGACATCGACGTGTCCCGAGGCGATCTCATCTGCCTTCCCGGGGACACCCCAACGGTCGCACGCGATCTGGAGGCTACGATCTGTTGGATGTCCGAGCGTCCCTTGCGTGCGGGAGATCGTTTGACCATCAAACACACGACCCGGCGCGTACATGCGATTGTCGTTGCTCTGGTTGATCGGGTCGACGTGGAGACGCTGGAACGCGAGCAGGATGTTGATGCTTTTGCCCTCAACGACATCGGCAGGGTGCGCATCCGCACATCATTACCGTTGATGTGCGATGAGTACCGTCAGAATCGGGCGACCGGCGGATTCATCTTGATCGACGACGCGAGTAACGGCACCGTCGCTGCGGGAATGATCGAGGACGCCAGCTAGGGCGGACGTGCTTCGGAATGCCTTAGACGGCGAACCGGATCTGCATGACGTCGCCCTCTTGGACGACGTAGTCCTTGCCTTCCATGCGTACCAGCGCACCCTCGCGGGCCTTGGAAAACGATCCTGCGCCCACCAGAGCGTCCCAGGCGATGACCTCGGCACGGATGAAGCCGCGCTCCATATCGGAGTGGATCTTGCCAGCGGCACGATCGGCGGTCAGTCCGCGACGGATCGGCCACGCGCGCGCCTCCGGCGGGCCTGATCCGGTGAAGAACGTCACCAGATCCAGTAGCTCGTAGGCCGCCCGCACCATTGCGTCTGCTCCGCGCACGTCCCCGAGCTCCATCTCGGCAGCCAGTTCCGCCGCCTCGTCGGGGCTCAACTGGGCCAGTTCCAGTTCGGTGCCGACGGCAAGCGCGATCACCTGGGCGCCGCGCTCCGCCGCGTAGGCCGCAAGGTCGCTGGGGGGGGTGCCGGGGTCGTCGGTGTTGACGACATAGAGCACCGGCTTGGCGGTCAGCAGGCCCATGTCCAGGCCGAGTGCCAACGCGTCCTGATCGGCGGTCATGCGCAGCGGGTTGCCCGCATCTATCTCGGCGGCGAGCAATTCGAGTGAGCCCAGTTCCGCCTTGGCCGCCGCGTCGCCCGACTTTGCGCCCTTGCGCACCTTGTCCAGCCGGCGCTCAAGCTGCTCGCGGTCCGCGAGCATCAGCTCGAGGTCAATTGCCTCGGCATCGCTGACGGGGTTGACGTTGCCCTCCGGGTGGGGAACCTCTTGGTTCGCAAACCCTCGCACGACGTGGATCAGCGCATCCATTTGACGCAATTCGCCCAGCGCCCTGCCACCGAGTCCTTCGCCGTGTCCGGCACCCGCGGCGAGGCCGGGGATGTCGACGACCTGGACTTGGGCCCGTACTCGCCGGGGAATGTTCTGGACGTCGGCGATCGCATCGATGCGCGGGTCGGGCACCTCGGCCATTCCGCGCAGCGCCTCACGGGTCGTGAACGGGTAGGACGCGATCTCGGCGGACGATTTCGTGATCAGGTTAAACAGTGCGGTCTTGCCGGCGTTGGTGCGGCCGACCAATCCCAGGTCCACAGGCGCCGCCTACGCGCGCGAGAAGCCGACCCCATGGGGGCCGTCGTCAGGAACACGCACAAACTGCAGGTCCGCGAGCTTGATCCACAAGTTGCCCTCTTCGGATGCGAGCTGGTACCAGCTCGGCGTGTCGCCGAGTGCCGCCGTCAGGGCGTCGACCTGGGCATCCTCGAGGGTTGCGCGCAAGATGTTGCCGCCTTCAAAGCCCAATTCCAGCCGACGTCCGGCCATTCGTACTCCTTCGGTGTCGATCGCCCGCAGCGAGTCTATCGCGATGCTGGAGCCCCCTCGCGATGTCGTACGGAGGACCGGGATGGTGCACCCGCGATGGCGGAGGATGTCACCGCGACCGGCCGCTAACGCTCGGCGTGTGCGACCTCGACCAATTCGGTAAGTGCCCCGGCACCCGAGCTCGGGTGGACGAACGCAACCAGGTGCCCACCGAGTCCGCGGCGCGGCGCGGTGTCGATCAGCTCCACGCCGTCGCGAGTCAGACGGGCCAACATGGCCGCGACGTCGGGAACACCAAATGCGACGTGGTGCAGACCTTCACCACGCTTGTCGAGGAACCGCGCGATGGCACCGTCGGGGTCCAGCGGCGCGATCAGTTCGACTCCGGCGGCGCCGGCACCCAACATGATGGCCTCGACACCTTGTTCGGGCATCACCTCACGTATCTCCTGCGTGAGGCCGAAGCGCGCCACGAAGAGCGGCAGGGCGGCATCCAGGTCGGCAACGACGTACGCAACATGATGAAGGTGGGCCGTGGGGATCATGAGAGCACCTCGGGTGCATCGGAATCCCAGACGACCGGCGTCAGCCGGGGTGTGGGACGCTCCTCGCGGCCCACTTTTGCACACGGTCGTCCGTCGACGCGGACGACATCGGCCGTAAAGTCATTGGCGCCCCGCAGCAAGGAGCTGCCCACGCCGTAGGCATCGACCGGCACCGACGCGCGCTCGAAGGCGCGAATCCGTTCCGGGTCGAAACCGCCCGAGACCACGATGCGCACGTGGTCGTGGCCGGCGTTGTCGAGTGCGCGACGTACCTTTGAGACCAACTCGGGTACGACACCGGTCGGGGTAAAGCGGCCCATTTCATGCCACAGCGACCGGTCGACCATCGTGTTGGAGGTATCCACCCGCACCGCCCAGAGACGGTCGCCCAACGCGTCGGCGACCTCGAGTGCGGTGCGTACCGAATCGTTTTCGAAGTCGACCAACACGGTGACGTACAGCTCGTCCGCGAAGCGGTCCGCGAACTTAACGGCCGCCCTTACGGTGTCGCCGCCGTAGGCGGCAATCAGCCCGTGCGGGACGGTCCCTATCCCTTTGCCACCCCACCAAGAGGCCTGCGCGTCGGTGGATACGCCGATCGCCCCCGCGATGTGGGCGGCCCACCCGTCGCCAGTTTGAACATGCCAGTGATCAAACCGCGCGGGGAAGTACATGATCGCCTTGCCGCCGGCCGCCTCAACAACGTCACGCACGTTGCGACTTATCAGCGTACGGCGCGCGAGGACGCCGAGATACAGCGTCTCCAGGTGACAGAACAGCGCGTAATCGCCCGCAATCTCGAGCACGGGTTCCCAGGGCTCGATCAGATCTCCGTCGTAGAGCGCTCGGACCTGCAACTGATCCCAACCGGTGATCCACTCGCCACCGACTTCGCGGCCCGAACACAGACGCAAGATTGCGAGCGCCTCATCGATCCCACCGAGCACCGAATCATCGCGCTGGAAGACCTGCATCAACACGCGGGGGTGGTGATCGTCGGCCTCGAGGACTTCGCGCGAAAACGTGAAGTACGCATCGGAGTAGTAACCACTGCGCATCTTGTCGACAGGCAGCAAGAAGGTCCCAGGGGCGAGTCGTCGCCGTAGGGCGTTGGGCACGTTGGTCATCTGCGGACCGTCCCTTGGCTACTCACGTCGTGCACGCCTGCAACGTAGGGGATGCGGGTAGTCACGGTGCGCACCTGGACAGCCGACCGACGGTCGGTGTCAGTCGTCCGGCTCGAGAGGAATGCCCTCGACCCGACAGATCTCGTCGAGCGCGGCGGCGCCGACCACAAGCTCTGCCGCCTCGGGTTCGATGGTCGCCAGATGCGCTTGGATGGCGTGGCCCACGCCATGGACGCCACGGGCCACCGGATGCTCGGGGTGGCGCGTCACGAACAAGAGCAGCTCGACGGCGGCACCGGCGGCGATCGCACCCGCCACGGCACGGCTGCCCGGGCGACGGCGTTGGGGCAAGGCCCGCATGGCGAGATTGGTGGCGACGGTGGCCACGACCATCGGCAGGATCAGGTTGCTGCCACATCGCGGGTGCTCTTTGGGGTACGCGGCGGCGTTGGCGACCTCCGCCGGCCCGCCAGCTTCATATGCCGCGATGCTCTTGTGCTCGACCGCGTGCCAGGCCGCCGCTCGCGATCCGCGCAGCGACACGATTGCCGGCATGAGTCCGACAACCGCGGAGACGCCCTCTTGCGCCAGGGGAGATCGGAGTCGCCGCCGCGCAATCCCGCCGGTGGCAAGCGCGACGACGACGGCGAAGGTCGCCTCCCGTTCTTCGATCGCAAAGCGGGCCTCGGGCAGTCCGCGGCGCATCGCCGGCAGTACCGCGACCGATTCACCGAGCCGCAGGACGCCCCGTACGATCGGCAGCTGGCCGATCGCCCCAATGTCGAAGCGCGGTTTCCGGCCCGAGGCGACGGCGATGGAGCCGTCGGCGCGCTGGATGGCGGCGGCCCAATGCGCGGGTCCGTGGACGAGCAGCCCATTTGCGAGGGCCATGCCGCCGAGTCGTGGTCGCTGCGAGCTCACGGGTTGGACATTAGCGGGCATGGGTCTCGCCTGTCCGGCGCTGTTCGAGGCGGCGTTCGGCAGACAGTCGTCCGGCGGCGGGGGTCGAGTGGTCGACAAACCTCATCATCTGCGCGATCGCCGTGTGGCCGACCTCGGCAATCCGCGCGTGCATCTGCTGGGCGACCGTGCGGTAGGTGAGATGTCCCTGGGGTTGGCTGCGCAACTCGATCAAGTGCATCGCCTCACGGGCATTCATCACCATCACGAAGCGAATTCGGTGGGCGAGGCTCACCGCGTACGGCGCCGCAAGTGGGAGAGTGTCGGCGAGCACCCCGTAGAGTTCGGCGCTCTCGGTCATCGCCTGGGTGTACGTATCGGCGAGGCCCGCGGCCTTGACCTCGTCGGGCAACGACCAGCCGAGGCTGACGCCAAGCGGTTGGGCCTGCAGGGTGAGCATCCGGTGGCGCTGAAGGTCGCGATACGCGCCGTAATCGCACACAATCTCGAAGGTGTAGCTCGT
>JADGPH010000056.1 GCA_017882555.1 Thermoleophilia bacterium | reverse complement strand
GCGCCTCGGTGACTTTGACCAGACCACGTTGGACACTGAAGGGACGACGAACTCCAATGGAGCCCGAATACCGGCAATTCATGGGGATTCTCGTAGTGGGCAGTACTGGGATCGAACCAGTGACCCCTCGCGTGTGAGGCGAGTGCTCTCCCGCTGAGCTAACTGCCCGGGAATCGTCTGGTGCTGCCGGCGTGGATGCCAGGGTGCGCGCACCGAGCGTGGTGGCCGACACACGATACTGCCATACCGGAACGCACGACAGCATAGGGCAGACCCCGACGAGTTCGTACGGGCGAACCCGCCCTGAACACGAGGGTCGCCCGACATGGTCGACGCGGCGTCGGATGGCGACGCGGGGGTTGCCTACTCGTCCAGGTCCACCTCTTGGATTCCGCCCGGATAGGTCTCGTCTTTGCGCAGAAGCGCCGGGATCGTGCGCATGATTATCCCGAGGTCCAGGCGCAGGCTCCATTCATCGACGTAGTGCAGGTCGATGACGATGCGCTGCGACCAGGGCAGGGTCGAGCGCCCGCTGATCTGCGCGAGGCCCGTGATCCCCGGACGGGCGCGCAAGCGCCGGCGCTGTTCGGGCGAATAGCGCTCGACCTGGTCACGCAGAGTCGGCCGGGGCCCGACGATGCTCATGTCGCCGATCAACACATTGAGCAATTGCGGGAGTTCATCGATCGATGCGGCCCGCAGGCGTGTGCCGATCGTGGTGATGCGCGGGTCGCCGACGTCGTTGTCGAGCCCAGGGCCGATGCGTTCGGCGCCCACCACCATCGTCCGGAACTTGACGAGCCGGAACTCCTTGCCGTCGAGCCCGACCCGGCGTTGTGTATAGAAGGCCGGCCCGGGCGAGTCTCGCCGTATCAGGATCGCGATGATCATGAACACCGGCGCCAGCAGGATCAACACGGGCACCGTGATCACCAGATCGAGGATGCGCTTGCGGCGCCCCCCGATCGGCTCAGGGAAGGAGGGACTCAACGACTTGCACGAAGCGAGCGGCGAGCTCACGTCGGTCGTGGTGTGTGTGAACCCAGGCCACGCCGGCGGCACCCATTGCGCGCGCCGCCTCCCGGTCTCCTGCGAGGGTCTGGAGGGCCGCGGCTAACGCTGGAGCATCTTCGGCGGGCGTCACGATCCCGCAGCCTGCCTGCCCCACGGCGCGGGCGGCTTCTCCTGCCGGAACAGCCGCAACAATTGGCCGTCCGGCGCCCATGTAGTCAAAGAGCTTGTTCGGCAGGGCGCCGCCGAACAGCGGCGCGTCTTGGTAGGTCAACAGGCAGGCGTCCGCGCGGGCCAGCCACGACGGGACATCGCGCTTGGGAATCGGTCCGGAGAAGCTGACGTTGGTCAACTCGAGCTGGGCCGCTCGCTCAATAAGGTCGGCCTTGCGGTCTCCGTCGCCGACGAGCGCGATGTGAATCTGACGGTCCGAACGCAGCAGTGACGCGGCCTCCAGCACGGTAAACAGCGCGCTGTAGGTGCCGTGCTGGCCGACGAACATGGCGACGAAGATATCCGGTCCGACCGGCAGGCTCACGACGCTCGGGTCCATTGGAGTGTCGGGGGGATCAATCCCATTGGTGATCAAGCTGACGGCGTTTGGGGCCACGCCGGCGGCAATCACGCCGTCGCGGATCCCGTCGGTGAGTGCGATCACACGGTCCGCGCGTCCGTAGCAGTAGTTCGCCATTCGGTTCATGACGCCGATCGCAGTGGGGTTGGTCAACAGGCCCGTGGCCAGGGCAGATTCTGGCCAAAGGTCCCGAACCTCCAGGATGAAGCGGGTGCGTCGCAGGCGCGAGACGACGCCACCCAGGACCCCGACGGTCAGGGGCGGTGAGGATGCCAGAACGACGTCGGGTCGGGCGGTGCGCATCGCCGCCGGGAAGGCGTAGGCCGAAAAGCTCAAGTGATTTGCCGCTCGCGAGCGCGCGTCGTTCCCGTACCCGGTCGACGAGTACGCACGTAGCACCTCGATGCCGTCCTCGGTGCGGTGAACGGTGCGGCGGCCGGCGAACTCTGCCGGAGCCTCGCGGGTAGTGTGGAGCACTTTCGAAGTGATGACGGTGACGTCATGGCCGGCGTCCGCGAGCGCACGGACGTGGCGCCAGTGGCGCACACCTCCGGGCTGGTCGGGGGTCACCACATATTGCGAAATGTAGAGGATCCTCCCCATGCGCCTACGGGGCGGTGTTATCAGGAAGGTTGTCTCCGACGGGCCCACCGACCCGCGCTGTGGTGTGCTGGCGATCGATCACCTCGCGGTAGACCGACTCGATCTGCTGTGCGACCGCTTCCCAGGTGAGGGTGCCGCGGGCGCGCCGGGCGGCGACAGCGCCCATCTGAGCGGCCCGGCCCGGCGTCTCGAGGAGACCGCGCAGCGCATCGGCGAGCGCGGGGACATTGCTTGGCGGAACCAGCAGTCCGGTCACGCCGTTATCGACGAGTTCGGGCGTTCCACCCACAGCCGTCGCGACTACGGCCCGGCCGACCACCATGGCCTCGCAGATCACCGTGGGAAGTCCTTCGCTGAGAGAGGGGAGTACCACAACATCGCTTGCACCCATCCACGCTCCAACATCTTCGTGGGCGACTCTGCCGACGAAACGTACCGAATTAGTGAGCCCGAGCTCTCCCACCCGGGTTTCCAGGTGCGTGCGCAAAGGGCCCTCGCCGACGATCGCGAGCAACGCCCCCCCATGGGCGTGCGCGGCATTGGACCCAACGGCCTCAATCAGGTTCGCGATGCCCTTGAGATCGGTCAGGTGCCCAACAAACAACGCAATCGGTCGATCGAGAGGAAGTCCCAGCGTCTGTCGCGCCTCAATGCGGTCGCGCCCCGAGAAATGTGCGGGGTCGGCGCCGTTGGGAATGATGCGGATGTCGTGTCGCGGGCGGGCGAGGTCGACGACCCCGTCGGCCACGGCGTGGCTTACGGCGATGATCTGGTCGAGTTCCGTGATGGCTTCGATCACTGTTCGGCGCCAGGCCGGGCTGCGGCCGGGGAGTTGCAGGACGTCCGCAGAACCGTGGGCGGTGGCCACGACCGGAACACCCAGCGCGTGTCCGGCCGAGGCGGCGGCCCAACCGTCGGGGACGAGCATGTGGGCGTGGACCAGATCGAAGGGCCAGTCACGATGGATCCGACGCATTGGGCCGATGACCGCGCGCAAGGCCGAATGCACGATGCTTGGTCCGAGCTTGGCACCGGGCAACATGATCATGCGCGGGTGCAGGACGGGAACCTCGTCGATCCGCGTGCAACGCGGCACGGAGCGATGCGCCGCCCAACGCGGAAACCCGGGTGGCGCCCATCCCACCGGTGAGATCACCCTGACGTCATTGCCACACTCGCGGAGCGCTCGGACCTGCTGGTGGACGAACGTGCCCGCGGTGTCGTCGACGGCACTCGGATAGAGGTGGCTCAGAATCAGGATGCGCACGGAACACTCGCCTTCCGGGGCGTCGCACCCCGTGTCACTGATGATCTTGCCACGCCGAGACCCCATCGGTGCGGTTTGCGCCCGGTCGGCACAATCTCGGGTGCGCATCCTCGCGCGGGATGCGCATGCTCCGAGCGGCGACGCCACGGGTTGGGCAAACGATGGCCGTCAGGTCCATGGCGGTCGCGCGCCCGGAACGGGTGCAACTCAGCGCCCGGCTACCCGCCGGCCGCGGTGCGTGAGTCCGGCAGACCATCGCCCGCGCGCGGGCGATGGTCTGCTCCGGGCCATTTCCATCACGCCCAGCACACGGGTGCATCGGCCGGAAACGCATGGTTCGCGGCCCCTGGTACGGATCAGCGCGCGACCGGCACGCCCACCAGACTGCCGTACTCCGTCCACGATCCATCGTAGTTGCGCACGCTCGGGTACCCGAGCAACTCGTGCAGTACAAACCACGTGTGTGAGCTCCGCTCGCCGATGCGGCAGTACGCGGTGACGAGCTTGTCAGGGGTGATCCCAACATTGCCGTAGAGGTCGCGCAGCTCCTCGTCGCTCTTGAACGAGCCGTCCTCGCGGGCGGCCAGTGCCCAGGGCACGTTTGCCGCACCGGGAATGTGTCCGGGCACCTGGGCCTGTTCTTGGGGCAGATGGGCCGGCGCGACGAGCTCGCCGGAATACTCCTGCGGGCTGCGGACGTCTACACGTGCTTGGTCGGCGTCGTCGAGCGTGGAGAGGACGTCATCCCGGAACGCGCGCAGGTCCGGGCGCTCGGGGCCGAGGGCACCCGGGTCAGCAGCGGCGATCAACGGTACCTCGCTGGTCTGTGGGCGCCCTTCGAGCTCCCACTTCTTGCGACCGCCGTCGAGGAGTTGCACGCGGTCGAAGCCGCGGTACTTCAGTGTCCAGTAGGCGTACGCCGCGAACCAGTTGTTGTTTCCGCCGTAGAGCACGATCGTCGTCTGGGGTCCAACGCCCGCCGCTGCCAGCAACTTGCGCAGGGTATCTTGCGAGATCAGTTCACGACGTGGACGGTCGTGCAAATCATCGCGCCAGTGCCAGGCGACCGAGCCGGGAATGTGGCTCGTGCCGTATGCCTCGGTGTCTTCGTCGACTTCGATGATGCGAATATCGGCGGTGTCGGCGTTGTCGGCAAGCCAGTCGGTACTGATCAGCACTTCTGAGCGACGGCTCATGGGATTCCTCCGGCATGCATGCGGGGTCGGGGGGTGGCGTGATCCCCGCTGGCAATCCAGGGGGATGAATCTATTGCCAAAAATACCACAATGAATCGGTAGTTTCGGCGAGTCGCATACGTGACGATCGGAAACACCGCAGAGAAACGCCCCCTGGCGAATTGGCGAGGGGGGCGTTTCTCTGATCATGCACTGACGGAGAGGGAGGGATTTGAACCCTCGAGGCAGGGAATACCTACCTACGCGATTTCCAGTCGCGCTCCTTCGGCCGCTCGGACACCTCTCCCGTCGAGCGCGCCGATATTAGCGCCGCCGCACGCCCGTGGTGTGCCGATCGCTTGGTGCGGCCCGGCGTCGCCGCGGATCCTCGTGCGAACTGGGTGCGGAGCCCACGACATGTTCAGGTTGGGCGACGTGAAACGCTCGGGAGTGCATACACCACGTTCGGTGATCTTTCACCAGTCTCGCGGGGTCTCTGACACTCCCGTATCAGGAGATTCGTCATGATCCCATCGTGAGCAAGACGCCCTTTGGCAGCTCCACACTCGCCCGGAGGGCTCACTTCATCACGCCATGCGTGTCAACAACGCTCTGGGATACAACACTTAGGCGCCTCGCGTGGACGGCGCGCAATCCGGGATGTCGCTGGACGAGCTCCGTCGTGAACGTGCCGGTGCCGGGCCCGCTCACCGCCCTGGCGCCGCAGACCCGCGATGAATTCTGGCCCAGTAAATCGCGGCAAACACCCCTCTGGTGGCGTGGTAGCGTGCCGAACGGAGGGGTGGCAGAGCGGTCGAATGCGGCGGTCTCGAAAACCGTTTCGGGCTTTATGGTCCGACGAGGGTTCAAATCCCTCCTCCTC
>JADGPH010000055.1 GCA_017882555.1 Thermoleophilia bacterium | reverse complement strand
CATGTGGCACACGCCGGTGTCGAACACCGCGCCATCGAACTGCACGCCGTGCGCCTCGAGTTCCGTGCGGGCGCGAGCGACGTTGGGCACACGAAATGCGATATGGGCGCTGTGCGGCGATGTGAATGCGCGACCCATCTGCGTTGGGTCGACCAGATAGAGGCTGACGTTGCCGATTGCAAACTCCGGCCAGGTGCCCGCTCCCGGCGCCTTGCGAAGCCCGAGCACCTGCTCATAGAACTGCGTCGATCGTTCAAGGTCGGTCACCGGGACCGAGATGAAGTCGACGCGTTCCACTGCGAACGCTTGCTCAGTACCCATCGGCCCTCTCCGCGTGAATGCCACGCCGAGTCTACCGCTGTGCCGCGCGCCGCCGCCGTTTCGGCGAGCCCGGAGAGATCCGTGCCGCCGCGCGAGGGGTTGCGAGATGACACCGCCACGGTATCCAAACGGTTGATCTGTTCTGGGAAAGCCCGCTTCGAGCGGCGCTTGGATCTTTGAGAGCAGCCCCACCAGCCCGCAGTGGATCTCAGGTCTTTATGAAGAATCCTGTGGCGCATTGGCGTGGGCGGTTGAGCAGGGAAAGCGCAATGCGCGCCAGCCAAACCAGCACCGCCTATTTCCCCGGCTCACGAATGCCGTGCGCCGGATGGCCACATCGTGCTTTGCCGGGGTGGCGTCTCGCGAGGCGCGCAGCGGCGATCGATCTCGCGTACGTGACGCGGACCAGAGGGCGCGTGAGTCGCGGCCGCGTCAGAATGGCGTCTGGTCGGCAACGGGGGGCGTTGGCATGGAACTTGGTGTCTACAGCTTTGGTGATACCCATCGTGATCCGAAGACCGGACGAATGGTTGGCGCGCACCAGCGTCTGCGTGAGCTGATCGCCGAGATCGAACTCGCCGACCAAGTCGGCCTCGACGTGTTCGGGGTCGGTGAACATCATCGGCCGGACTTCGCGGTCTCGGCACCCGCCGTCGTACTCGCCGCGGCCGCCGAGCGGACCACCACCATTCGCCTGACCAGTGCCGTGACGGTCTTGAGTTCCGACGACCCCGTGCGCGTGTTCCAGCAGTACGCGACCGTTGATCTGCTCTCGGACGGGCGTGCCGAGATCATGGCTGGTCGGGGGTCGTTCACCGAGTCGTTTCCGCTGTTCGGATATGACCTGCACGACTACGAGAGTCTGTTCGCCGAGAAGCTGGATCTGCTGTTGGCGCTCCGCGAGCAGGAGACCGTGACCTGGGCCGGCCGGTATCGCGCACGGCTCGATCAACAAACCATCTATCCGCGCCCCCTGCAAGAGCCCATCCCGATCTGGATTGCTGTTGGTGGCACGCCGAATTCGGTCGTCCGTGCGGGAACGCTCGGCCTGCCAATGGGGATCGCCATCATCGGTGGCGCGCCGGCGCGTTTTCGCCCGCTGGCCGAGCTCTACCGCTCGGCGGCGCGGGATGCGGGCCATGAGCCAGCGACCCTGCAGTTGGGGATCAACTCGTTTTGCTACATCGCCGAGACCTCTCAGCAGGCTGCCGAGGAGTTCTACCCCGGATATGCCGAGGTGATGACCCAGCTCGGTCGCGAGCGGGGCTGGGGCCCGAGCTCATATCACCAGTTCGAGCAGCTGCGCGCACCTCACGGTTCTCTACTGGTCGGGAGTCCCGAGGAGGTGGCCGAGAAGATTCTCTACGAGCACGAGCTCTTCGGACACTCCCGCTTCCTGGCCCAGATGGATATTGGGCGTCAGCCCCACGAGCGGGTGATGCGGGCGATCGAGCTCTTTGGCACGCGCGTGGCGCCGGTCGTGCGCCGTGAGCTGGGCGCCAGCGCGGCGGTCCCGGTCGCCCCGTCGGCAGGCCCGGTCGACTGATCGGGCACTAATGCGGGAGCGGTGCTCCGATTGCAACCAGACCGATCCCGATGACCGCCGCGGCGACGATCACGATGA
Source organism: Thermoleophilia bacterium (assembly GCA_017882555.1). GTDB lineage: Bacteria > Actinomycetota > Thermoleophilia > Miltoncostaeales > Miltoncostaeaceae > CAITWD01. The sequence goes on along the minus strand of JADGPH010000055.1, from coordinate 11,810 downwards.
CCGGTGCGCGTTTGGCGCTCAGGGCGAGCGCGCCGCCGGCGAGCACCAGGACCTGCCACCACACGCCAAACGCCAAGGTCAGGGGCCACGCGGAGCCAAGAATCGCTCCGATCGCCGCCGGTCCGGCGCCCGACAGAAATGCTTGGGCACCCGCATTGCTGCGCACCCGTGAGAAGTGGCGTCCCCCGACCAGCACGAACACAAACGACGGCGTAAACGCGATCGCGCTCGCGGCGATGCCACCGAGTACGCCGGCCGCACCGTAGCCGACGACTGCGACCGTCTGGACGACCGGCCCCGGGGTCACCTGCCCGAGCGCGACCGCACCCAAGAACTGGGTTTCGGTGAGCCAGTGATGGCGCACGGCATCCGATTGCATGAGGGGCACGATCACGAACCCGCCGCCATACGACAGTGCACCGACCTTGAGCGCCATCCATCCAAGCCCCAGGGCCCCGCCAGCAGAGATCGTGATCGATCCGAGTCCCAAGCCGAGAACGCCGCCGACCGCGTGTCCGGGCCGGGTCCGTATCCAGTGGCGCACAAGCGCGAGCGCGCCACAGCCGATCAGTGCGACGACGACCCACGCGCCAACGATCGCACTCGCTACCGCGCCGAGGATCACGGCCGCGTACCACCCGCTCCTGCCAGTCGTCGCGCGCGCTCGGGTGAGGCTGGCGGCGGCCAGGGTGCCTCCGGCCCGCACCGCGATGGCGGGCACCACAGCACCCGCGGCCGCGCCGGCACCGAGGGCCCAGCGCGAGGGGCCGGCACCGAGCAGCAGCGCGGCCATGAACAAGATGCCGATGAGCCCGGGCACGATGAAGCCGAGACCCCCGACGAGCGCGCCGCGCCACCCGCGGACATGCCGGGCGCAATAGATCGCCAGCTGCGTCGATGCGGGTCCGGGCAACAGGTTGCAGGCGGCGACAGCATCCTCGAATTCGGCTGCATCGAGCCACCCGTTGCGGTCGACGCACAGGGTGCGCAGAAGGTGGATGTGCGTCGGTGGCCCGCCAAACCCGGTGACCCCCAGGCGCGTCCATTCCCGTGCCACGGTGGCCATCGGTACCTGGGGCGCGGGGTGGGCCGTGCCGTGCCCGGGCGTCGGAGCATCCATCGCTGTACACGTTCTCAGATGGGTGGTCCCGTAGCACTGATCGTCGCGGGTGTTACATATCGCCGTAAGGGGGACAGGTTTTTCGATGTCCTCTGCAAACCGTGCTTGACTATCGAGCAGAGAGATGAACGCGACGCACAACGGCTGACATAACGCCACGACTTGGAGTGATGCGATGACGACGGTCTTTGCTGACCGCCTCTCGGACTGCTCGACTTGGCTGAGTTGCGGTCCGGTAGAACCTGGCGCCGGCGTGTTGTTTGGCTTCCCGTTCGACCTGAGCTGGGAGCAGTTTGAAATCGTCGCCGATACGGCGGATCGCCTGGTCGTGCATCTGCGCGACGACGGCGAATACGGGTGTCCGCGCGATGACCTGTTTTGGATCTCGCACGAAGAACTTGCAGCCGAGCCTCTCGTCGAGATGGCCACGGAACTCGGTACGTCCCTCGGATGTCCACCCAGTGCGGTCATCGCCATGTTGGTCACCGAGCGCGGAGACGATTGGCTTCAGGTGGTTGCCCCACGGCAGTAGTGCGCCCAAACCCACTGGCCGGCTGCCGTTTGCTGGCCGGTGGTGCGCGCGACGGAGCCATCCGGCGATGAGGTCGGTACGCTCCCGCAGAGTTGTCGATTTCGCGCGAAGGGATGAACGTCGGTGAGCACGCGCATCGATGATCCGCGGGTGCAGGTGGCCGTCGAGTTACCGAACGACCCGAAGTCGCCTGGCTATCAGGAACTGTCGGGGATCGGCAGCGGCGACGCACGTCCGGGAATGGACGAGATGTCGGGGCGCCCGTGGCTTGATCAAGACGGCCATCGGCGAGGGTCGCGCCTGCAGACCGTCGGTTTGCGCGTGTACGCCGCCCATCCGGAGCTTGAGCTCGACAACCTGCCGACGATGTTTGTCGAGCCCGGCGTTCGGTTGATGAAAGAACTCGCGGGATATGTCCTTGCTGGTGGGCAGCTCGAACACGACGACATCATGCAGATGCGCGACAGCCTGCCGTGCTTGCTCGGGTTTCGCCGAAGTGCGGGGCAAACGCCGGACGACGAGGTCGTCCGGGTGATCTTCTTGTCGTAGTGGAACCATGCTCACCGGGTCGGGTTGCGCACGTGATTTCGACCCGAATCCACGCGAAAGTGATCCCAATGTGCACCGATCACGTGTCCCGGACGGGTCATATTTCACCGAAATGCCCTATTTGTGGGCTCTTTCGTCTGACGGTACTGCTAGGTTCCTCGCCGATGCGTCGTCATGTGCACCAGATCAGGGAGTCACAATGAACAAGACTGAGTTTGTAGGACACGTGGCAAAGCGCGCCGAGGCTACCCATGCCGAGTCGCAGCGCTTTGTCCAGGCAGTGTTGGACGAGGTTCTCGAGGCGCTGAAGAAGGGCGAGGATGTTGCATTCGCCGGCTTCGGCAAGTTCTCGGTGTCGCACCGTGCCGCGCGCACGGGCGTGAACCCGCAGGACCCGAGCAAGAAGGTCTCGATTCCGGCTCGTGTCGTGCCCCGGTTCACGCCGGGCGCCGTGCTCAAGGAGCAGGTCGCCACGGGTAACGCCAAGAAGCCTGCCCCAAAGAAGAAGTAAGGCGCCTCGCGGGTCGGTGCGGACGTGCCGTCGGCCGGACAGGGGTAGATGTACCCCCGTGCGGCCGACGGCGTGTCGCCTCGCTCGCGCGACATGCCGCGGTGTGGCGCGTGGTTGCCCGTGGCCGATCGTTGTGCGGGCGTGGGGAATTTCGCTGCGAGCGCCCGAGTTTGTGCGGCAGATGCGGTCGTGGGCGCCGCAGTTTTCCGGTCGCGGGTGGCGTCTGTCCGCAGCCCTGCTATCCTTGACCCCCGCCGCGGGTTTGCGGCAACTTTGCTATGAGAAACCTCACCACCTCACTCACCCTGTCCGAGCCCGCGAACGCCTGCGGTTTCCGGGGTGCAGTCTGAGCGGATCTCGGGTAGTGCTTGCCTCCTAGACGAGGTCCCGATACGCGCCCCCCGGCCGGCCCTTCGACGCGCATCAACGAGGCGATCAGGGTCGAGTCAGTGCGGTTGATCGATGACGAAGGGGAGAACCTCGGCATCGTCCCGATTGCGCGTGCGCAGCAGATCGCCACCGATGCGAACCTGGACTTGGTCGAGGTCGCCCCTGACGCGCGCCCCCCGGTCGTGAGGATCATGGACTACGGCAAGTGGCGGTACGAGCAGGAGCAGAAGGCCAAACAGGCCCGCAAGCACCAGAGTCAGATCGTCATCAAAGAGATCAAGTTCCGGCCCAAGATCGATCCGCACGACTATGTGACCAAGAAGGGGCACGTCGAGCGATTCCTTCGCCACAGGGACAAAGTGAAGATTACGATCATGTTTCGTGGCCGGGAGCTCTTGCATCCTGAGCGCGGAGAAGCCATCCTTCTTCGGCTCGCCGATGAACTGCGCGATATCGCGCTTATCGAAAGCCGTCCGAATCTGGACGGGCGCAACATGGTCATGATGCTGTCTCCGGTGCGAGACATTCAGGCCAGTGCACCAGCAGCGAGCTCCGACAACTCCGCAACGCCCGAGATTGCCTGATATGCCCAAGATGAAGACCAATAAGGCCGCCAGCAAGCGCTATCGCGTGACGCCGACCGGCAAGGTGATGTTCTCGGCGGCGGGGCTGCGCCATAACATGGAGCACATGTCCGGTAAGAACAAGCGTCGCCTGGCTCGGGCGCACGAGTTGCCCAGTGAGCACGCGGCGATGGCACTTCGACTGTTGGGGAAGCGTTAGAGATGGCTCGCGTCAAGCGTTCAGTGGCCGCCCGCAAGAAGCGGCGCAAGGTTCTTGGCCTCGCGCGTGGCTATTGGGGCACCAAGAAGTCCAGTTACCGCCGCGCGAAGGAGCAGGTCCAGCACTCGCTGCGCTACCAGTACCGCGATCGCCGCGTGCGCAAGCGTGACTTCCGCCGACTCTGGATCGCGCGTATCAACGCCGCGGCGCGTGAGAACGGCCTCGCCTATAACGAGTTCATGCATGGCCTTTCATTGGCGGGAATCGAGCTGAACCGGAAGGTCCTGGCTGACCTCGCGGTTCACGAGCCCGAGGCATTTGCCGGCTTGTGCGCGCGGGCTCGTGATGCCCGCACAGCCGCCTCCGTCTAGTCGCCCTCCAGGACGTGGGCCGCATCTGCGGCCGCTGACCTCGGCACGCAACCCGCAGCTGAAGTTGCTGCGGCTGCTCGCCAACAAACGCACTCGCCGCGAACAGCGGCTGATGGTCGCCGAGGGCGAAGACCTCGTGTTTGCCGGGTTGGCGCATGGGGTCCGTCCGCAGGTCCTGTTCGTCGACGCCGAGCGCGCAGACGAGGTCCGCCCCCTGTTGGATCGCCTTGGGGACGTGAGCGAGGCCTATTCGGTGCCGCGCGATCTGCTGGCAAGCGCCTCCCAACTGGCCGCGCCGCCGCGGGTGATGGCGATTCTGCCGCAGCCGGGGCCGTACAGCTTCCGGGATGTGGCATTTCCGCCGACGTTGGGAGTGTGGTTGGCCGGGGTCGCCGACCCCGGCAACGTGGGGACCTTGGTACGCAGTGCCGCTGCCCTCGGCGCCGATTGGGTGGCGCTCGGACCCGGGTCGGCCGATCCGTATCATCCCCGGGCGGTGCGCGCAGCGATGGGAGCGACGTTCTCGATCCCCTTGCTCGAAGGCGTGCGCGGGGAGGATCTCGCGTCCCGCGTTGGCTTTCGAGTGATCGCTGCGGTCGTCGATGCTGGCGTTCCGCCGTGGGCGACCGACCTGCGTGGCCCGATCGTGATTGCGCTCGGGGGCGAGCGCGAAGGACTCGGCCCGGGCCTCGAGCAACTCGGGAGCGCCTGCGTGATCCAGCGGGTGACGATTCCCCAAACCGACGGGGCGGAATCGCTCAATGTCTCCGCAGCTGGTGCGGTGCTCTTTGCCGAGGCCCTGCGCCAGCGCAGTCTGGGTCAAATTGACCCAGCGGGTCCTGTAGCCTGAATCGCCGTGGCCACGGCTCACGACATCGCCCAGTTGAAGGATCGTGCGCTCGTCGATACGGCCGCTGCGGCCTCTGTCGCTGCGCTTGAGGCGGTGCGTGTCGCCCATACGGGTCGGCGCAGTCAGCTCGCCGAGATCCTCTCGACGATCGGGCAGCTCTCGGCCGACGATCGCGGTGTGATTGGCAAGGCCGCCAACATTGCCCGCCGCGAGATCGAGGCGGCGCTGGGCAGTCGGAAAGCCGAGCTGGAAGCCGCCGAGCTGACCGAGAAGCTGGACCATGATCGGACCGATGTCACCCTGCCGGGTGACCCCTATCCGCGTGGGGCGATGCACTTGTTGACCCAGGTGCGCCTCGAGATCGAGGAGATCTTTTTGGCGCTCGGCTATGAAATCGCCGAGGGCCCAGAGGTCGAGACCGAGCACTACAACTTCACCGCGCTCAACACCCCGGAGGGGCACCCGGCGCGGTCGTCCTCGGACACCTTCTACGTCGAAGGACCATCGGGCGTGATCCTGCGCACGCAGACCTCGTCCGTGCAGGTGCGCGTCATGGAGGCGCGGACGCCTCCGCTCTATGTGATCAGCCCGGGCGCCGTGTATCGGCGCGACGATGTGGATGCGACCCACAGCCCGATGTTCCATCAGCTGGAGGGCTTGGCCGTCGATGAGGGGTTGTCGCTCGCTCACCTCACAGGCACGCTCAAGCACGTTGCCAGCCAGCTGTTGGGGTCGACCGAGTATCGGATCATTCCGGACTTCTTCCCATTTACCGAGCCGTCGATTCAGCTGTTGGTGCGGTGGACCGACCGCACCGGGCGGACCTCGTGGATGGAGCTCCTCGGCGCCGGCATGGTGGATCCCAACGTGTTTGGCTTCGCCGGCTATGACAGCGAGCGCTGGACCGGTTTCGCCTTTGGGATGGGGCTGGACCGCATCGCGATGGTGCGCCACGGCGTGCCCGATCTGCGCATGCTGTTCGACGGTGATCTGCGCTTTCTCGAACAGTTCTCTTGATGTGATGGTTCCCGGACACACCCGCCGATGAAACTCCCGCTCTCGTGGCTTCGCGAATACGTGCGTCCCGCGCTCGATGACGTGGCACTGGCCGCGCATCTCACCGATGCGGGCCCTGCGGTCGAAGATGTCACCCACCTGCGCATGCCGACCGTCGGCGGCAACCTGGAACAGTTTCGGGTCGGACGGGTGGTCTCGGCCGAGCAGCACCCGGACGCCGACCGCCTGCGTATCTGCCAACTCGACCTCGGCGAGCCCGAGGTGCGGCAGGTCGTGTGCGGAGCGCCGAATGTCGCGGCCGGCCAGACGGTGGCCGTGGCGCTGCCCGGCGCCGTGCTGCCGGGCCGGGACCCCTTGGGCGAAGTCCAACTGCGCGGAGTGATCAGTCGGGGGATGATCCTGTCCGAATCGGAGCTGGAGCTCGCGGCTGAGTCTGCCGGGATCATGGTGCTGCCGGACGACATCCTGCCGGGGACCCCGGTGGCCGAGGTCCTGCCGATCGCCGAGACGGTCTTCGAGCTGGAGCTGACATCCAATCGGCCCGACCTCATGGGGATCTACGGCATCGCCCGCGAGGTCCACGCGATTACCAGCGCTCCATTGGCGCCATTGGATGTCTCGGAACCCGAGCCCACCGGCGCCGGGAGCGTTGGGGACTATGTCTCGCTGCGGGTGGATGCGCCTGAGCTCTGTCCGCGCTACATGGCGCGCGTGGTCACCGATGTGCGGATCGGTCCGTCGCCGGTGTGGTTACGCTCGCGCCTGGAGGCCGCCGGGATGCGCGCCATCAGCAACGTCGTCGACATCACCAACTACGTCATGTTGCTGACCGGCCAGCCGCTGCACGCGTTTGATCTGGATCGCATGGCGGGCCCGGCGGTTGTCGTGCGCCGTGCGCACGACGGTGAGCCCATCACGACGCTGGATGGCCAGACGCGGATCATGGATTCCGATGTGCTTACGATTTGCGACGCCGAACGTCCCGCAGTCGTCGCCGGCATCATGGGCGCCGCAGATGTCGAGGTCTCGGCGGCGACGACGCGCATTCTGCTTGAGGCCGCCACGTTCGATGCCCCCGCGGTGCTGCACGCCGCCCTGCGGTTGGGGCTGCGCAGTGAGTCGAGTTCGCGGTTCGAGAAGGGGCTGCCGATCGAGTTGCCACCGGTCGCAATGGCCATCGCCTGCCGGTTGCTCGTCGAGTTGTGCGGTGGCCAACTGGTGCCGGGCACGCTTGATGTGGCGCAACCGCCGCCCGCGGTCACCCCGGTCGTGCTGCGCCACGCGCGCCTGAACGCCGTGCTCGGATTGGACATCTCCCCGGACGAATCGGCGGCGATCCTGCGCCGGCTGGGCTGCGAGGTTACCGAAGCACGCACGACCCACCAGGTGATCGTGCCCTACACCCGACGTCGGGACGTTGCGCGCGAGATCGACCTGATCGAGGAGGTCGCCCGGATTCACGGCTACGGCCGCGTGCCGGCGCACCTGCCGCGGATGGTCGGGCATGGCACCCGCACTCCCGCCCAGCGCCGTGTCGAGCAACTGCGGCGCTACGTCGTCGATCAGGGCTATTCGGAGATCGTCAGCTATCGATTCGTGCCGGCATCCGATGTCGATCGCCTGCGTCTCGCCGACGACGATCCCCGCCGCCAGTTCGTCCGCTTGGCAAACCCGATCTCTGAGGAGATGGCGGTGATGCGGCGTTCGATGCTGCCCGGGCTCCTGCGCGCCGCCGCGCAGAACCAGCGCCACCAACGCGTGCACGGCGCGGTGTGCGAGCTGGGGCGGACGTATGCCCCGGCGCCGGACGGGCGCGCCGAGGAACGCGAGTACCTGGCCGCCCTCACGTTTGGTGCGCCGGCTCAGGACCATTGGCGCGCACCGACCCCGCCGGTCGATGTGCATGCGGCGGTGGGCTTGGCGGAGGCCTTATGTGGCATTGTCGGTGTACGACCGGATATCGAGGCCAACCATGCCCCGTATCTGCATCCGGTGCGCCAGGCGCGCCTGGTGGCCCGGGACCACATCGTTGGATGGACGGGGGAGATCCACCCGTTGGTGATGCGAAGTTTCGACGTTGCCGGACCGAGTGCCCTGGTCGTGATCGACCTGCAGGCGCTCGGAGCCGCCGCGCCCACCGGCGTGCCGCAGTTCGAGGACATCTTGGGCGTGCCGATGTCGATGCGTGATCTGGCCTTCGTCGTTGCTGACGAGGTCTCGGCGGCGACCCTCGTGGCGACCGCCCGCCGCGCCGGCGGCGCGCTGGTCCGCGATGCCAGGATCTTCGATCGTTACGCCGGTGCGCAGATCGGTGCCCAACGGGTGAGTCTCGCGATTCGGCTCGTGATTGCCGATCCGAGCCGGACCTTGACCGACGACGAGATCGGCACAGTAGTGGGCGCGGTGCGTCAGGCGTTGACGCACCAGCACGGCGCGGAGTTGCGGGGATGAGCGGGGGCGTTGTCCATGTGTTGGGTGCCGCCGGGTTCAGCGGCGCACAACTGGCCGCATTGGTGGATGCCCACCCCAGCTTTGCGCTCGGCACGATCACCGCACGTGCCGACGCCGGACGTCGCCTGGTGGACGTCTACCCGGAGTACCGTGTCACCACGGCACTGACTGAACTTGATCTGGAGCAGATCGCGCCGGGTGATTTCGCGGCTGTCTGCTACCCGCACGCCGAGGCCTCGGAGCTCGTGGCAGCCCTGCTCGATCGCGGGGTTCGCGTCGTTGACGTCTCGGCAGACCACCGGCTGCACGACCCGGCGCTCTATCCGGAGGTCTACGGCTTTTCGCACCCGCGTCCGGATCTGCTGGCGGAGGCCGTCTATGGCCTGCCGGAGCTGCATCGCGAGCGGATTCGCGATGCGCGGCTTGTCGCAAACCCCGGATGTTTCCCGACGGCCGCACTGTTGGCGTTGCTCCCGGTGCGGGATCGCGTGATCCATGTGGTCATCGACGCCAAGAGCGGGGTCTCGGGGGCCGGGCGGACCCCTACGGCAGCCGTGCACTTTTCCTCGGCGACCGAGAACGTGACCCCATACAAGGTGCTCACCCACCGGCACACCCCCGAAATCGTCCAAGAATTCGGGCAAGAAGTCCTGTTTACCCCCCACCTGGTATCTGCCGATCGTGGCCTGCTGGCCTCGTGCTACGGGCGCTTTGTCGGGGACACGCCGCACCCCGATGATCTGCTCGAGGACTACCGGGTGTTTTACGCCGCGCATCCGTTCGTGGAGGTCGTCGAGGGGCCCCCGAGCATGCGGGCGACGCAGCGCAACAACTACGCCCAGGTGTTTGTGACCACCGAACCGCGCCGGGGGCTGTTCGTGGGCTTCGGGGTCATCGACAACCTTGTCAAGGGCGCCGCCGGTCAGGCGCTCCAAAACCTGAATCTCATGGCGGGACGACCTGAGGCAGAGGGCCTGTTGTGAGCGGTTTCCCGCCGGTCGTGCGCCAAGACTGGCTGGGTGCTCCCGACGGGCTCGCGCTGATCCCCGACGGCTCGGTCACGACACCCGGCGGCTTCGTGGCCGGCGGGGTCGCGTGCGGGCTCAAGGCGTCCGGCGCGCGCGATCTGGGGGTTGTGCGTGCGACGCGGCCGGCGGTGTCGTGGCTGCTCGATACCACCAACGCACTGCCGTCGGCACCGGTGCGCCTCAACCGCACGCGTGATCGCTCCGGGTTCCAGGCCGTTGTCGTCAACGCCGGGATCGCCAACGCCGCCACGGGCTCTGCGGGTGACCGCGATGCCCGGCGGATGTCCGAGCTCGTCGCCGCCGAGCTCGACCTCACACCCGAACAGGTCGTCGTCTCGAGTACTGGCGTGATCGGCGAACGCCTCCATATGGACAGGATCGCGGCGGGCATTCCCGCGGTGTGCGCGGCATTGTCCGGTGACGGCGGACGCGCTTTCAACGAGGCGATCTGTACGACCGACCGCGCGGTCAAGGGCGGTGCCTTCCGGCTGCCACTCGATCGGGGCGTCGTGCAGATCGGTATTGCCGCGAAGGGTGCGGGGATGATTCGCCCCACCATGGCGACGATGCTGGCCTACGTCACCACCGACGCCGCGGTTGCCGCCGCCGATCTCGAGGCGATCACGCGCAGAGCGGGCGCCGGCAGCTTTAACCGCATCAGCGTCGATGGCCAGATGAGTCCGAGCGACACGTTGCTCGTGATGGCGAGCGGCGGCGGCCCGCCGCTGTCCGGTGACGATCTGGGCCGGGTCGCCGATGCGATTCTTGCGGTGTGCCGCTGGGCGGCGATTCAGATCGTCAAAGACGGCGAGGGCGCCGAGCACGCGGTACGTGTGATGGTCAGGGACGCGCGAGATGCCGACGAGGCCGAACGGGTCGCCCGGGCGATCGGGGACTCACCGCTGGTCAAGACCGCGATCTTTGGACGCGACCCGAACTGGGGGAGGATCTCACAAGCCGTCGGTCACGCACTGGCCGGTGCGCCAGAGGTCGCGTGTGAGCCCGCGGTCCTGCTGGACGGCATGCAGATCGGCGCTGCGGGCGCGCGCGCGGTCATGGCGCTCGCCGAGTACGACATCGAGGTGGCCCTGGGGCGTGGGGGTGCCCAATACGACCTGTGGGTCTCGGATCTCACCCACGCGTACGTCACGCTGAACGCCGAGTACCACACCTAGATTTCACCCGCGAACGATCGGCCGGGCACACGCGATGCCGACGGTGATGGCCGTCGCGCGATAATCTCCCGCACCTAATGGGAACCGACAACACCGCTACATCGGGCTCCGGCCATGGGGACACGTCCTCACGGGTCGCCGTCTTGCTGGAAGCGCTTCCGTACATCCGCGATTTCGCGGGTGCCACGATCGTGGTCAAATACGGCGGTGCGGCCATGGTTGCCCCGGAGCTCAAGGCGTCGTTTGCGCGCGATATCGCGTTGCTCAAGCTGGTGGGCATGAACCCGGTCGTCGTGCATGGCGGCGGCGCGGACATCTCACGGTATTCGGACCTGCTGGGCCTTGACGTGCGGTTTGTCGACGGCTTGCGCGTGACCGACGCCCGCACGATGGAACTGGCCAAGATGGTGTTGGTCGGCAAGGTCAACAAAGAGATCGTGGCCCAGTTGCACGTCGCCGGCGTCGCCGCGGTGGGGTTGGCGGGAGACGACGGTCAGCTGATCCAGGCCAGCAAACAGATGCCGAACGGTCACGACATCGGTTTTGTCGGCAAGGTCGACCACGTCGATCCGACCGTGCTCGAGCGGCTGTCGGACTTCGTTCCCGTCGTGGCTTCGGTCGGCGTCGATGAGGACGGGCAGAGCTACAACATCAACGCGGACACGGTGGCTGCAAGCCTGGCAAGCGCCCTGCGGGCGCGTAAGGTGTTGTTCTTGACCGACGTCGAGGGACTGCTTGCCGATCCCCACGATCCGGACTCATTGATCTCCGAATGCACGCTCGGTGAGCTGCAGACGATGCTTGAGAGCGGCACGATCGGCGGCGGGATGCTCCCGAAGCTCTCCGCCGCGCGCCACGCGCTCGAACACGGGGTGGGCGCCGCGCACATCGTCGACGGGCGTCTGGAGCACTCGGTGCTGATCGAGCTCTTTACCGAAGCCGGTATCGGCACCAAAATCACCCCGTGAGCACACCGTCATGGATGGTGCGCGAGCAGGCCGCGCTGATGGCCAACTATCGGCGCCAGCCGGTG
>JADGPH010000054.1 GCA_017882555.1 Thermoleophilia bacterium | reverse complement strand
GGGCTCCCAGCACCCCGTACCCGCCGGCCCGGCTCACCTCGGCGACCACGTCGCGGCAGTGGGAGAAGGCGAACAGGGGGAACTCGATGCCGAGTCGGTCACAGATCTGGGTGCGCACGGCGTCGAGGGTAGCGAGAACGTGTTCTATTTGCCCGGCCGCCACACCCCAGGCGATCTCACGGTGGGCCGCGAGCGGGTGAACGCCACACTGCCGGCGGTAGGAGGCACTCGCGAGGGTGGTTGGGAGCGGTGCGACCGCGAGCCGTGTCGCTGGTTCAAAGGAAGCTGTGAGCAAATACCGCTGGTGTTGTGAGCCGGGAGCGGCACGGTGCTCGGCATGAAGCACTCTCGCTCAGAGCCCGGCACTCCTCCCGCCGAGCCGGCCACAACCCAGCTGTGCACACTTCGATTCCGAGACCTGATCGGCGTCTACGCCCTCGCCGCAGTTGTCGTCCCTGGCGCGCTTGCGCTGGTCGCACACGTCGCCCGCTGAGGCTCGGAGCGGCGTCGGTGCCTTCGCCGGTGCCACGACGCGATGATCGAGAGATGACACCGGCTCGCCAACCACGCCTCGCATGATGATGCAGTTGCAACCAGTTCGGTTCGCCGTGGTCGGCTACGGCAACGGTGGCCGACGGTTCCATTGCCCGCTCCTGGCCAGCGCGCCCGCGTGCGAGCTGGTCGGGGTCGTGACGCGGTCGCCCGAACGACGTGCTCTCGTCGCCGCCGACCACCCGGGTGCGCGGTGCTTCGACCACCTTGACCAGGCTGTCGACGCCGGAATCGAAGCAGTCGCAATCTCCACGCCCGCCAGCACCCACAGTGGCCTCACCAACGAAGCGATCGGGCTGGGGCTGCACGTCGTCTGTGACAAGCCCTTCGCACTCAACGCGGCTGACGCCGCAAGGTCCGTCTACCTGGCGTCGCAGGCGGACCGGCTCCTGTCGCCCTATCAGAACCGGAGGTGGGACTCCGACTTCCTAACGGTACGACGGCTGCTCGAGGATGGCCGACTCGGTGACGTGTTTCGTTTCGAATCCAGGTTCGAGCGGTTCAAGCCAGTTGGACCAGGGCACGCCGGGGGAGGCGCTCTGCTCGACTTCGGCAGCCATCTCGTCGACCAGGCACTCCTGCTGTTCGGCCCCGTGCATCGTGTCTACGCAGAGTGGCGCGAGCGCGAGTCAGGACTGGACGACGACGTGTTCATTGCTCTGACCCACGACAGCGGCGTTCGGTCACAGCTCTGGGCCAGCTGGAGCCAAGGCGCTCCCGGGCTCCGCTTCCGCGTCTCGGGTACGGAGGGGGCCTACATCGTCGACGGGCCCATGGACGGACAGGAAGCTGCGTTGGTTCGCGGCGATTCACCCGCGACGCTCGGCGATCGCTGGGGCGTCGAGCCCGAGTCCCGGTGGGGGTCGATCCGTCGCGGCCATGACGAAGTGGTGATCGTGCCCACGGTGGCGGGCGCATGGGACGCCTTCTATCCGCGCTTCGCCGCCGCTGTCCGCGGCAACGGCGAGGTTCCCGTACCCGCGACAGCTGCCATCGCGACCTCGATCGTGCTCGACGCTGCGCGGCAGAGCGCCACGACAGGCCAGACCGTGGTCATCGCTACCTGAGCGAACCGGTGAGGGTCGAGGACCTGGCCGGCATGATCTCAGCTCGGCTCTCAACTTGTCCTGATGTGTCGACGGTGTGATCGACCGGTCGTGCTCGAAGCGGAGCGGCGGTCCGCGAGCAGATGCACGACGTGTGCTTCCACCACGAGGTCGAGCATGACGACCCTGATCCCGACGAGGAGTGCCGGGTGGGCGGGCTCGGGCGGGAGATCCCTGTTAGGCGTGCGTCGTGGTCAGGTGGCCCTTCTCGAGCGCCGCCACGTCCACCTCGTCCAGCGAGGAGACCACGATGTCGGCTCCTGCTGCAGCCAGGAGATCTGCGTCGTCCGCTCGAGCGATGCCGATCGCGGCCATGCCGCCCGCCTTCGCGGCCTCGATTCCCGCGGCGGCGTCTTCCAGGACCATCGCGTGGTTCGGTGCGACGCCGAGCTCGTGTGCGGCGGTGAGGAACATCTCGGGATCGGGCTTGCCGTGCTCGAAGTCCCTTCCTGAGACATCGACGTCGAAGAGGTCGAGCATTGTGAGGCCGGGGCGCATCGCTGCCGAGGAGATTCCCTGCTCCCGGGCAAAGGTGTCGAGGCGGATGTTGCGGAGGAATCGCGAGGCGTTCTTCGACGACGAAGCGGCGGCGGTACGGATCCCGGCGTCCTTGACGGCGATGATGAACCGCAGGCCGTCCGGATAGGCGTGGAAGTCACGGGCCTCGATGAGCCGCACCAGCATCGCCTGCTTGTGCTCCCCGTACTCGGTGGCGCGGGCGTCGGCATCGGGTAGGTGGAAGTACTCGAGGGCGGCGCTCGCGCCGCTCAGGCGCGGCTTGCCGGACATGTGCTCCTGGTACACGTGGGGTGTGAAGGCCTCTGGCGACCACGTCGTCTGCTCGCGGATGTCGGCCCAGTCGGATTCCATGAGGTCGCGCAGCGAGTCGCGCCAGGCCTTCTCGTGCGGCGAGTCGACGAGCACCCCGTCGATGTCGAAGATCGCTCCTCGGAACTTCCCCACGATGTGTCCTCTCTGGCCTCTGCAGCGCTCGGCCACCGGGCCGATGCGCCAGTGTGACCGCCCGGAGTGCCGTCTCCGCCATCGATGTGTGGGAGCCTCTTGCGGGTCGAGGAGGAGCGGTGGACGGGTTTTCACTCGCGTACGAGGGTTTCGACCCTGCACAGGAAGGTCTGCGGGAGGCGCTCACCTCCACGGGCAACGGCTACTTCTGCACCCGGGGCGCGGCCGAGTGGGAGGACGCCGACGGGGTGCACTACCCCGGCACCTACGCTCACGGCGCCTACAACCGTGAGACGACGATCCTGAGTGGGCTGCCCGTCCTGAACGAGGACCTCGTCAACCTGCCGAACTGGCTCGTGCTCAAGCTGCGGATCGAGGGCGAGCCCGCGATGCGGCTCGCCGAGGTCGAGTTGCTCGACTACCGGCACGAGCTGGACATCCGCCGCGCGACGGTCGTCCGGGAGGTGCGGTTCCGCGACCGGAGCGGCCGGGAGACGACGTTGCGGAGCCGACGGTTCGTCAGCATGGCCGATGTGCACCACGCGGGCATCGAGTGGTCGCTCACGCCCGAGAACTGGTCCGGCCACGTGGAGGTCGTCTCGGCGATCGACGGGCGCGTCACCAACGGTGGCGTCGCTCGCTACCGGCAGCTCGAGGGACGCCACCTCGAGCCGGCCTCGACCCGGGCGTTCGGGCCCGAGGTGATCGCGCTGAAGGCCCAGACACGTCAGTCGAACCACTACGTCGGAGAGGCGGCTCGCACCGCTGTCTTCGAAGGGCGCGAGCCGCTCGTCGTCGAACGCAGCCTCCACCAGATGGAGGACTACATCCAGCAGGTCCTCGCGTTCGAGGTCCGGGCGGGCAAGACGGTGCGGGTCGAGAAGATGGTGGCGCTCTTCACGTCGCTCGACCCCGCCACGAGCGACACGCTGACGAGAGCGGGGAACTCGGTGATGCGCTACCTCGACTTCGAGGACGCGTTCGAACGTCACGTCGCTGCCTGGGACGAGCTGTGGAGCGTGTGCGACGTGTCGCTGCCCAGCGACGGTCGAGTGCAGCTGTTGCTGCGGTTGCACACGAGCCACGTCCTCCAGGTCTGCTCACCACACACGGCCGACCTCGATGCAGGGGTTCCCGCGCGCGGGCTGAACGGCGAGGCCTACCGGGGCCACGTGTTCTGGGACGAGCTCTACGTGTTCCCGTTCCTGAGCTTCCGCCTGCCGCAGGTCACCCGAGCGCTGTTGATGTACCGCTACCGACGCCTGAACGAGGCGCGCGCTGCCGCCCGGGCAGCCGGGTTCAGCGGCGCGATGTTCCCGTGGCAGAGCGGCAACGAGGGCCAGGAGGAGACCCAGCGCGTGCACCTCAACCCGCTCTCGGGCCTCTGGGACGGCGACCTGAGCCGCAACCAGCGGCACGTCAACGCCGCGATCTTCTACAACACCCTCCGCTACGTCCAGGCCACGGGGGATCTGGCGTTCCTGAGCCACCACGGGGCGGAGATGATGCTCGAGATCGCCCGGTTCTGGTCCTCGATCGCCCACTTCAACTACGAGCGCGGGCGCTACGAGATCCATGGCGTGATGGGCCCGGACGAGTTCCACGAGAGGTACCCGGGCGTAGAGGACGGTGGCCTGCGCAACAACGCCTACACCAACGTGATGGTGGCGTGGCTGTGCGACATCGCCAGCGACATCCTCTCGCTCCTCTCGGCGCCCCGAGCCGCCGCCCTGCGCCGGAAGCTGGACCTCCGCGACGACGAGCTCGCCATGTGGGAAGACATGAGCCGGCGGATGTTCGTGCCGTTCCACGGCGACGGCATCATCAGCCAGTTCGAGGGCTACGGAGAGCTCGAGGAGCTCGACTGGGACGCGTACCGCGCCAGGTACGGGAACATCCAGCGGCTCGATCGGCTGCTGCGCGCCGAGGGCGACGACCCCAACCGCTACAAGGTGGCCAAGCAGGCGGACACCGTGATGCTGCTCTACCTCTTCTCCAACAGCGAGATCGAGAGCATCTTCGGGCGACTGGGTTACGACTACGGCCCCGACACCGCCCGGGACACGTTCGCCTACTACGACGCACGCACGTCGCACGGCTCCACCCTCAGCTACATCACCCATGC
>JADGPH010000053.1 GCA_017882555.1 Thermoleophilia bacterium | reverse complement strand
GGAGCCCAGTTGCGAATCGCATGACCGTGGGGTCGCGGCGTGGGGCTCGCGAACTCGCCAAGGCCGCGCCCCGCCGCAACGCGGAGGAAGTGCGGACGATCTTGAGTGGCTGCCAGATCGAGCGGCGGACGGCCAATAGACCCTCCCAATCAGACCATCCGAGCTGCGCGCCGACATCCTCGAGGGGTGGGCGCGGTTCCCCCGGCGACCACGCGAACACGCGGGGCCGAAGGGCCGCAACCGCCGCCGTGCGGGTGCCATGCGCCAATTCGGACTCGCAACGGTAAGCCAATCGACACCCTGTGCCTAGTACCAATGGGCCTGGTGGGGCGCAGTTCGTTGTCCGGATGCACCGAGTTCCCGTATTCCTTGGGTGCGACCCGGACGTTCACGCGGCAGCCTTCTCGCGAAGGATGAAAGGGCGGAAGGCCCGCGGGATATGATCCCAGGAATGGCTCATCTCAAGCATGACGTTCCCGATCTCGGGGTCTGCCCGCTCCTGGGGCTGGCGCTCGATCCACGAACCCGCTACACGCTCACGCACCGCCGCGTTCGGATTGGTCACGTTGACGATTCCGCAGGTCGAGGCCAATGATGCCCGTCATCGCCCCTCGTCGTAGTTGCCGCCGCCGCGCGGAGTGCTCCGAGGTTCCGGGGCACAGAGAGTGAGACCCGTGGAGCTCCGGCGCCAGATCGCCATCGTGCGAAAGTGGTTTCCCATTCTCGTTGCCAGCGTCCTGTTGACTGGCGTTGCCGCGTTCGTGGTGAGCAGCCTGCAGCAGAAGGTCTACGAGGCGAAGGCGACCCTCATCGTCGGCCAGTCCCTTTCGTCGGTGAACCCCAACTACACGCAACTGCTGGCATCGCAGAATCTCTCGACGACCTACGCGGCGATCGCAACGACGCGCCCCATTCTCATCAGCGTCATAGGCCGGCTGAGTCTCCCTGTCACATCCGACGAACTGTCGAAGCGCGTCCAGGCAAATGTGCCGCTCGACAGCACGCTCTTGACGATCACCGCCCAGGATGCGGATCCTGCTCGCGCCGCGGCCATCGCAAACGCCCTGACGGATGAGCTGATTGCCGCTTCACCAGCCATCCAGGGTCGCCAGACCGACCTTCAGAAGTTCATCGACGCCGACCTGACGGCAACCCAGAATCAGATCACGTCAACCCAGGCCGAGGTCGAGCGCCTGGGAAGCCTTGCCAGCCCGACTCCCGCGGATGTGACAGCGCTCGATACGCTCCAGGGTCGGCTGACCTCCCTCCGCTCGACGTACGCCACGCTCCTTTCCGTCTCGTCGGACAACGCCTCCAACCTGCTCAGCGTCGTGGAGCCGGCGGTGGCCCCGACTTCACCCGTGGCGCCCAGGCCGCTGTTCAACACGCTGCTGGCAGCCACGGCCGGCCTGCTGTTCGGTGCCGCGCTCATCTTCGTCATCGAGTATCTCGATGACACACTGAAGAGTGCAGAGGATGTCCAGGAGGTCGTCGGACTGCCCACGCTCGGGTTGATCGCCCGCATGCGGCACGACCGTGGCTCGAGTGAGATCTATCGGCTCGCCGCGCTCGTCTACCCGCGCTCTGTGGCTGCAGAGGCGTATCGCACGCTCCGCACGAACATCGAGTTCGCCGCCGTGGATGGACCGGTCCGGACGCTCCTCGTCACGAGCGCGATCCCGGCCGAGGGCAAGACCGTCACGGCGGCCAACATTGCCATCGTCTTCGCCCAGGCAGGCCGGCGAGTCCTCCTCGTCGATGCGGACCTCCGGAAGCCAGGAGTTCATCGTCTCTTCGACCTTCCCAATACGCGCGGGCTGACTTCCCTGCTGCGCACCGACGAAGTCAGCCTCGATTCGGTTGCCCAGGCGACCGACGAGGCGAACCTGCGGATCGTGACCACGGGTCCGCTGCCGCCCAATCCGGCCGAGCTGCTCGGATCGCAGCGAATGCGCCTTATCCTCGACCGGCTCAAAGGCGGTGGGGATCTCGTCATCTTCGACAGCCCACCGGTTCAGGCGGTCACGGACTCAGCCATCCTCAGCTCGTATCTGGACGCCACCCTCTTCGTGATCGACGCGAGTCACAGTCATCGAGGAACCGTCAGGCAGGGGCGA
This sequence comes from Thermoleophilia bacterium, assembly GCA_017882555.1. Classification (GTDB taxonomy): domain Bacteria; phylum Actinomycetota; class Thermoleophilia; order Miltoncostaeales; family Miltoncostaeaceae; genus CAITWD01. The sequence continues at coordinate 666 of JADGPH010000053.1, read as the reverse complement.
GAGGTCCTTGCCAAGGCAGGTGCCAACGTCCTTGGAGTTGTCCTCAACCGGACCCAGGAGATGAACTCGAGCTACGGCGCCTACTACGGCGATGGACACGTGCCGGACGCGGCGGCCGACGAGCACCTCCCGGCGACTGAGAGGTCGTCGGGAGGGTCGGCATCATGAGGTCCGCGCAATCGCGCTGCGACCCCGAGGTCCCGCGCCATTGCGCGGGTCGATGAGGTCGGTTTGCCGGTCAGCAGCGAAACGGGATCTCGATGCGCCCCCCGGGTGAGGTAAGGGAACGGTGCTGACCGCCGTCGGCCCGCAGACGGCCGCGCGCGCATCGTTGCCGACGACCAGCCGGGTGAGGAGTGCGGGTTCGTCCGAGTATCGACCATTCCTGGCCGCAATCCCTTTCGGCGCGGCGATCATGGCCGGAATGGCGCTCAATCTCGCGCCACTCATGGTGGGCACTGCCCTCGCGGCTTGTGTTGCGGCCGTCGTGTCGCCGCCCGTCGGCCTTGCGATCGTGGCCCTGATGGCGCCGCTCAAGTCACCACCGGTCATTCCGGCACCGGGGTTCAACGCGGTCCTCATTGGGGCGACGCTGCTCGGATGTGTGTATCGCCTGCCCATCGACAGGCCTGCCGTGCGTACGAGTGCTCCGCTCCTGCTCCTGCT
>JADGPH010000272.1 GCA_017882555.1 Thermoleophilia bacterium | reverse complement strand
TGGCGACAGGTGGGGACCTCTACTTGGTAGTTGACACGCGAGCACATACGATCGTCCCCCGTACGCGGAGTATTCCCGGCCGCGACCCCCGAACAGGAAGAATCGACTGATATGAAGGCTTCTTTCGCGCTCCTCATCGTCGCGATTGCCGGATGCCTCGCGGCCTCTGCCATGGCCGTCGGCAATGGTGTGCCTCTCACGGCCTGTGGCAACGTGATCGGCGCCAGATGGGTCTTCCCGCACTCGGGTGGCAAGATGACCGGGCGCAAGTACGGCGTCACGGCCAACGGCGTCAGTTGCGCACTTGCGAGGCATTACGCCGTCAAACTCTCGAGCGCCAAGCTCGCGGGAAAGATCGCCGGTCACAGCTATCCGCTCGCTGGCGGGCCGAAGGGCTACACCTGCCACGCCAACCCGGACGCCAACGGCAAGCTCCTCGCCGGCAGCTGCCAGGTCGGCCCGCTGACAGCCGTGTCGAAGCACGTCTTCTCCTGGGGCGGCCGCCCGTAACTGCACGGCCCGGTACCGCCACGAATAACCGAAATCACTCGTACCGCCCCTCGCACGATCAGGAGCACCTCTGACCGATCTGATCAGAGGTGATCGGGACCGACTTAAGCGGCATTCACGGGTGCTGGCTGCGGTGAGTCCTTCGTCAGACGGAGAGCACACCGCTCCCGCGAGACGCGCAGCGCGCATGTCGGCAGGAGGATCGTGACCGAACTCGGACTCGCCAACGACCCCCCGTGACGCACTGAGCGAAGGAAAGGGTTCGCGCCGCTCACGGCTTCATTGCGAGCGACGCCGGGTCGTGGTGCGCATGGGAGGCGGCGCGCGCGCAACCTTCAACTTCACAGGACAACGATCACGCCACGTTGAGCGGGAAACGCCTGAAGGAATGAACGCCTATTCATGCTATGAATTCGTCCATGACCCGTCGCCACTCGACATCGCCGCGCCCCCTGGATCGTGACGTGGCCGAGGTCGTAGCCCAGACCATGCAGGCACTTGCGACCCCGAGTCGCCTGCTGATTCTCGATCGGCTTCGCAGCTCACCGCTTCCTGTCGCGGAACTGGCCGAGGCGGTCGGCATGGAGCAGTCGGCGATCTCGCACCAGCTGCGGTTGTTGCGTCATCTGGGCTTGGTCGTCGCGGAACGCCGCGGACGCCAAGTCTTCTATGCGCTCCACGACGCGCACGTGGGTGACCTGCTCGACGAAGCAGTCGGCCACGTCGAGCACCTGCGCCTCGGGACACACGCGCACATGGTCGTTGAGGCCGCCTCGTGAGTCACGCCGAGCATCATCACCACGACGATCATGCTCACGACGCTGCGCACGCCGATCACGGACACGACCATGGTCCGGGTGGCCACAGCCATGGGGGAGTCAGCGCCGCTATCTTGGGCAGCACCGAGGCTCTACGCACGCTCTGGCGGTCCCTGATTATCCTCGGGGCCACCGCTGCGCTTCAAATCGTCGTGGTCATTCTCTCGGGGTCCGTTGCGTTGCTCGCCGACGCGGTGCACAACGTCGGCGACGCCCTGACGGCAGTGCCCCTTGCAGCCGCCTTTCTGTTGACCCGTCGCCCACCGACCCGCCAGTTGACCTACGGGTTCGGCCGCACCGAGGACTTCGCGGGATTCGCGGTGCTCGCGATCATCCTGTTCTCGGCCGTGTACGCCGCGTATGCGGCGATCCAGCGAATCCTCCACCCGCAGACGCCGGGATTCCTCTTGGCCGTCGCCGTCGCCGGGGTGGTCGGCTTCATCGGCAACGAATGGGTGGCGATCTACCGCATCCGGACCGGGCAGCGCATCGGGTCTGCGGCATTGGTCGCCGACGGGTACCACGCCAGGATCGATGGATTTACCAGCCTCGCGGTGGTCGTCGGTGCCATCGGCGTCGCGCTGGGCTTCACCCTCGCAGACCCAATCGTCGGACTGATCATCGCGATCGTCATCCTGCGCATCGTGTGGAGCTCCGCCAAACAGATCGTGCTGCGCATGCTCGACGGCATCGAACCGGAGGTGGTCGATGAGTTGCGCCACCACGCTGGGCACGTCGACGGCGTCTTGGGCGTCGAGGAGGTGCGTGCTCGATGGATCGGCCATGAGATCCGATCCGAGGTCACCGTAGTTGTCGCGGCAGACCTCAGCGTGGCCGAGGGCCACGATGTCGCAATGGCGGTCCGACGACGCCTGCTCGACCGGATCGACCACCTCGGCGAGGCGATCGTCCACGTCTGTCCGGCCCCAGCTCCCGGTGTGGCCCGCCACACCGACCATGGCGCGCCACACGAGCACACGCACTAGCAGCGAGAGCTCCACCCGGGCGAACTCCGGCTCACCTCATCACCGGCGTGTCAACCGGGTGCGTGGTTGCCACATCTCGGCCATCCCCCGCTGGCACACCCCTCCCGCCCGATCGCGCGACTTAGTGATGCAGGCCGAGCCATCGGCGCAGCGCGATCACGGCCCATATCGCCTCAACAACTCCGAACGGCCACGTGCCGGCCAGAAACCCATAGGAGCTCGACAGAGCGCACCCGCACGCAAACGCGGCGACAAAGCGCGGACTGCGATGCTCAAGCGCGTACATGAGCATCATGAACGTCACCGCGAGGGCACCGAAGGCGGTCAGCACAACCGCAGTCTGACGTATGGAAGAGCATGTCGGGCACCAGTCGGCGCCCGCCCAACCCGCCGCGGCTCCGCGCCCTGCGCCACGGATTCTTGGCACTGAGCCACGACGCCGGTCAGTGTTTTGCCGAGGGCGCAGGCAGTGTCGTACCGGATTGTGTGTCGGCACAAACGCGCAACAGTGTCAGGGGGACCGACTCGCCCCCATAGCGACTCGATGGGATAGGAGCGACGAATGTATGGGTATTCGGATCACATGGATGGTGGTGGAAACGGAGGATGGATCCTCATGCTGGTGATGATGGTGATCTTGATTCTCGTTGTCGTCGCCGTGCTCTGGTACGTGATGGGCAACCCGCGGCGGCGCGCAACCGATGGCCCGGCACCGCCCCCACATGCGACAGCTGAGCAACTCTTGGCCGAGAGATTGGCGCGCGGTGAGATTGACCCCGATGAGTACCGGGCGCGGATGGCCGCTCTGACTGAACACAAGACCGGCACATAGGTCACTCTCTCGGGCGCAGGTGCCAAATGCGCGCCCGGGGAATGCGTCCGCGCCCCGAGAATGACCTTGGGGGCCCGGTCACGTCCATTACACTTGTCCCGTGCTGGGTCAACGGGGAAAAACCATGCGGGGACTCGCCAGGTTGGCCGCCGTTGTGTGTGTGATGTTGCCCTTGGCTGCCTGTGGCGGGTCATCCCGTTCGGCCACCACCGGGACCCCTTCTGGCACTCAGCCCACGAGCTCCCTCGCGCTCTCGACGGCAGCGCCACCGTGGCCGCTGCCGGCCGACGCGCGCCCCTACATCGCGGCGGCAGGTCTTCAGGTGCAGGGTGCAGAGACGCTCACCGT
>JADGPH010000271.1 GCA_017882555.1 Thermoleophilia bacterium | reverse complement strand
GGGAATCTCGGGGAGCCTGCGCGCAGGCTCCCACAACACCCGATTGCTCAAGGAAGCGGCAAAGGAGCTTCCCGAAGGGGTGGAGTTTCGTCTGTTCGACGGACTGGCCGACGTGCCGCCGTATAACCAAGACGACGATCGGGATCCCACACCCGCCGGCGTCACCCGACTTCGGGAAGCGCTGTCTGCTGCCGACGCGGTGCTGTTCTCGACCCCGGAGTACAACTTCTCCGTGCCGGGTCAGCTCAAGAACGCGATTGACTGGGCCTCGCGTCCCTCGGGATATGGCGTGCTCAAGTTCACTCCCGTCGGCGTGGTGGGCTCGAGCACGGGCGCGTTCGGCGCGGTCTGGGCACAAGCTGAACTGCGTAAGGTGCTCGGCGCGTGTGGTGCCCGGGTCGTCGAGGGCGAAGTCGCCCTTGGCCATGCCCAAGAGTACTTCGACGAGGGCAAGCCCTTGACCGATGAGCACCGCGACCAATTGCGCGAGCTGCTGACCTCACTGATCAGCGAAGTCCGCCAGAAGCCGGTGGCGGCCTAGACCCGCGTGCGACGGTGCCGGTGCTCCACGTGGAGCACCGGCACCGTCGCACGCGGGGTGTGTCCTCAGTTCGGGCGCGAACCCCGCTTCACACGGCCACGATCGGACGTGTGCGACTTCTGGCTCGAGGATCCCGCCGGTGCCGGACGTCGGGAGAACTGCCCATTGCGCCGCTTGGATGCGTAGACCACCTTGGCCTGACCGACGGGGAGCCCCGTGGCGGCCCATTCGGCTTCCAAGCCAAGTGACACTGCCATACGGCTGATCTTCGGCGCATCGCCGGGCTCAAGCATGGTGAGCGCCTGACCCGTTCGACCCGCGCGTGCGGTACGACCCACACGGTGGGTGTAGTCGGACTGATCGTTCGGTGGGTCGTAGTTGACCACGAGCGCAACGCCGGCAAGGTCGATACCTCGCGCGGCAACGTCGGTGGCAACAAGCACGCGGCAGTGCCCTTTTCGAATCCGCCCCAAAGCTCGCTCACGAGCTGATTGCGACAGATCGCCATGCATGGCAACGGCATCCATGCCGTGGCGCCCGAGACGGGTCGCCAACCGATCCGCACCGTGCTTTGTGCGCGTAAAGACCAGCACAAGGCCGGGCTCTGTTGTCAGTTCATCGACGAGCATCGCCAAGCGCGCATCGCCAACGGTCACGGCAAAGCGGTGTTCGACTCCCTCAACGACGGGCTCGGTGCCGAGCCGTAACTGCACGGGATCGCGTGTCAAGCGCTGCGCCAGTTCGGCGACCTGGCCCTCGAGCGTCGCCGACAACAGCAAGGTCTGGCGCTCGGAAGGCATCGTCTTGACGATCCGGTCGACCTGAGGCGCAAAGCCCATGTCCAGCATCCGGTCGGCCTCGTCGAGCACCAAGATCTCAATACCGGTCATCTTCACGAGACGACGATCGATCAAGTCATTGAGCCGGCCGGGAGTTGCCACCACCAGGTCCGCGCGTGCGGCTTGGGCCGCCTGACGCGGCAGGGGCGTACCGCCGTAACAGCAGGCGATCTTCAGGCCGGCAGCCTGCGCCGGAGCGGTGAGCTCGGTCGTAATCTGCACGGCCAGCTCACGGGTCGGCGCGAGCACCAGTGCCCGGGGAACGCGTGCGCGCGGAAGGGTCGTCAACCGCTCGATCACCGGGAGGCCGAACGCAAGGGTCTTGCCTGAGCCGGTGGGGGAACGCACCAAGAGATCGGAGCCGTCGATGGCCTCGCGAATCACCAGTGCTTGGACATCGAACGGCTCATGGATGCCGTTCTTTGCCAGGGCAACACAGACAGCCGAACTAACGCCGAGTTCGGCGAACGTCGTTTTCGTCAAATTTATGTCCTTGCGGCACGCAGGCCGCGGTCAGGTTGGGAGGTATCCGCCCTCCCGACACCCGAAGGCACGATGACGAAAGATTTCTCCCTACGGGATCGGCCGAATTGCCGTCCTCGAGAGCGAGCGTAGCGCACTTTGGGTGCAATGCGCAGTCAATCGGACCGTACCGCCTCCACGAAACCCTGCGTCGCGGGTCATCGTGTCATCACTCGTCCACCCTCATTGGGGCAAGGTGCGCGACGTGTACTCGGCCAGCGGGGATCGCCTCGAGCGCCTGCTCGGCGACCCGCGAATGATGGGTAAACAACAGCACCTGCGTCTGCGCGGAGACCTGATCGAGCACCCGAAGCCCCGCATCAGTGCGATCGTCATCGAAATGGACAAACAGGTCATCGAGCACCAGCGGCAGCGGACCGCGCCGCGCAATGACCTGCTCGAGTGCCGCAAGGCGGAGTGCCAGATACAACTGATCACGAGTGCCGGTGCTCAACACGCCGACATCCAACAACGTGTCGTTGGCACGACGGGCATACAGGGTCGGCGTACCGCGCGCATCGGTATCGGTATCCAGGCCGACGTATCGCTGCAGTGTCAAGGCGGCAAACAGGGCACCGGCACGCGCCAGGAGCGGACCCTGATGTGCAGAGCGATACGCGGTGATCTGCTCTTCAAGCAGGCGCTTGGCAAGAACAGTCTGGACGTAGTCGTCGGCGTGATTCACGAGGTCGGCGAGTGCCTGCTGGGCCTGTTCCATTGCCTCCGCCGCGTCGCCCGAGGCGGTGATTTGCGCCCGCTGTCGGGTGAGATCCCCCACGAGGGTGCTTGCCGCATCCAGACGCGTGGCAACGTCGTCAAATGAGGATGTCATGGCTGCGATGTCCGGGTCCAGCTCCGCGCCTTGGTACAGGGCAGCCTCCTCAACCAATTCATCGATCGTGCGCCCGAACGACTGCCGCAGTCCACGCTCAAGCTCATCGATGCGCGCGGCGGCCGCGGCGTGCATCGCGCCGCGTGTGATCGCGTCGGCCAAACCCGCTTCATCCTGAACCCCTCCGGCAACGATCAACTCGGCGATCCGTGCCTCTTCCGCCCCAATCTCCTGCTGGGCGAAGCCAAGATCCGCCACATGCCGCGCACGCTCGGCGGTCAGGGTCTCGTGCCGAGTCGCGACTCGCTGGGCGCTCTCACGCCGCTCGGTCAGCGCCGCAATAACAAGTTCCGGCGAAAGCAGCGCGAGATCCCGATGGCTTTCTAGCGCGGCAAGCACCTCGGCAACGCCACGCACAAAGGTGTCGTTGCGCTCCTGGATACCCGCAATCCGACCAAGCTCCTCGTCACGTGATGTGCGCGTGGCCGTGATCTCCGCGATGACCGAAAGCACCGCCCGGGCCTGGGCCGGAGATGCCGGCGACGCCAGGCCGATCGGCGCAACCGCCTCGCCCCACCACGTGCGCCACTCGTCCATGGCACGCGCGCGCTCGAGACGAGCGGCCGCGCGCTCGGCCAGCAGGTCCCTGGCGGCGCCGAGCCTGCTCTCCAGCTCGCGATCACGGTCACGGGCAGTGGCGGCATCTTGGGCAATCCCGTCCGCGTGATCCACCACACCGGCAAAGGACGCCCCATCAGGGACCGGAGCCCCGCAGACGACGCATGCCGCCACGAGGTCCGCACGGTGATCCGCGATCACCATGTCGATCGCCTCGCGGGTCGTCGCGAGCGTACGAGCATTGGCAGCGGCTGCCGACGCGTCCCGAAACGCATCCCGCCAGGTTTCCATTTCAACCGGCGCGCCCGGGACAATGCCGACGGGAGCCCAGAGCGCGGCCCAGGCTTCCTCGGCCAGAGCCCCGGCGGCGACCGCGCTGTCATGCCGCTCATGTGCCTCGGCCATTTGCGCGTCGCACGCGGCAATTTGGCTCTCCATGTTGACCCGGCGCTCCACGGCACCGGCTTCCTGGCGCAGGCGATCGGCGATCACGTCTGCGCGGTACACCGATTGCTCGTAGGCCTGATCAAGCGGTGCGGCGCCCGTCCACTCCCGCGCCATATCGGGATCGGCACCGTCCCGCCAGATCTGCCGCACCAGATCCCAACCGAAATCTCGCGCGGCGCGCGCCGCCGCGAGCTCCTCGTCGCTGGGGGGGCGCACATCCCGCACAAGCGCCTCGAGGTCCAGCACGAAGCGTGTGCGCTTGTCCTGTAATTCGGCAATCAGTTCGTTCGCGCGGGCGATGTCACCCTGCAGCGCTTCTACGCGCGTACGGTGCTCACGAATGCTCTCCCCCGATGGCACTGCAATCCCGTCGAGGCTGGTCGGATCGACTCCTCCAATGCCGAGGCGCGCGATCGCCACGGCCAAATGCGCGGAAACGTCGGCCAGGGCCTTGGCGGTGTCCCGTCGCACTCCCTGCAGATCGCCCCCGGCGCGCACCCGCGCGAGGGCGGCATCCAGGGCCCGACTATCGACGAGCTCCGGACGTCGTGCCTGTTCGGCCAGCAATCCATCGAATGTCCGTCGCGCGCGATCCTCCTGCTCGATCGCGGCCTCCAACTGCTCATCGCGCCGCGGGTATTCATCGGACAGCTCGAGCACCCGCGCCTCGTGGTCGGCGCCGAGCGCAGGCAGGCCGTGGCTGTCGCGAAGACACCCCTCCGGCAGTCGGGCCAGGAGGCGTACGAGTGCCGCTTGGGCATTCTGCAACTCCCCTTTGCGTCGCGGAAGGTCGTCTCTGCGCTCCTGAAACGCGCCGGACGCTGACTGAAGTCGGGCGATGGGGTCCGACTGGGCCAGGAGATCGGTGTCCACGTCGAGCCCACGCACTTGTTCATCGACGCGCGCGATGCCATCGCGCGCCACACGCTCACCTTCCCGGGCACGACGGCGTGCCTCGCGCGCGGCGGCAAGTTGCTCGCCCACGATCACGTCCACCAGCGGTCCCGCGGCGACAAGCCGATCACGATCCGTACCGAACTCGGTGCGCTCGGCGAGCTGTGGACGTGCCGCCTTAATGCGCTCAAGGCGCGCCCGGCGTGAGGCGATGTCCCGCTGCGACTCCAGGAGCCCGTCGCGCGTCGCAACGGCCGCCGCAAGCTGATCATCCAGATCGGTGACGGTCTGCGCCCTCAGCGACAGGCGGTTTGCCTGTTCCACGTGCCCCTTGTACCGAAGAAGCGCCGCATTTAACGATGGGTTGCGCCCCTGCTGCTTGTAGAGGTCCTCCGCGCGCGCCTCCAAGGTGCGGAGCACCCCATTCAGATTCGTCCGCCCGCGCGCGGCGCTGAACACTGCCCGGCCCACATCGCCGTCGCTCTCAAGCAAGGCCTCCCCGCCCCGGGCAATCTCCTCATGGCTGATCTCAAAGAGCTGCCGGTAGAGCGCTTGATCGACGCCGAAGAGCCAACCTGCAAGCTCGGCTTCCTCACGCACGTCCTCGTTGGGTCCCCGCAACGCCCCCACGTCGCGCTTGAGGCGAACGATCTCGTGTGTTTTCCCACCACCGGGATCCAGCAGCGCGCCGAGCTGCATATTGCGGTAGTCGTGCAGATAATTGTGCGGAGTTCGGTCGTGAATGCCGTAGAACAACTCCCGAATAGCAGTCATTGCGGTGGTCTTGCCCGCCTCATTGGCGCCGACGATCACGTGCAGTCCATCGCCCGAAAGATCAAGGGACGTATTGGTGAATCCGCCGTACCGGCTGAGATCCAGACGCACGATTCTCATTCGGCGTCCTCCGCCAACAGCGCGATGATCAGTTCACGACTGGCCTCCAGGCACTGAGCCAAATGCTCTGGGCCGCCGATCCCGGAGGTCTCGAGCGGAGCGCCGGCAGCGACGTGCACATCCGCTGCGAGCTTGGTTCGCAACGCATCGAATTGCGGGGCAAAAGCCTCGAGCAGCTCGGGATGCGACTTCAGCTGATCAATGCGTGCCGAGAGTTCGGCGACGGCCTCGTCATTACGCAGACGCTCGAGGTCAACCAGTCGCCGGGTCTCCAGTTTCACCTTTTCGACCCAAACGCCCCCAAGTTGGCGCGCCGTGGCACGGACCTCTGCCTCGATGCCCTGCGGATTGCGCCACATCTCGTCGTGGGCGGCCGAAGCGCCGGTGATCTCGACCCGCGCGACCACGAGGCGCGAACCGCGCTCCGCTGTCAGCGCCGCGAACTTCTCGGTAACCGCGGCGAGCACGTGATCGGCGCTCGCCGACCCCGACGCATCCACCGCACACAGGTGCCAGCGCACCACGTCGAGGTCGATTGCCTCGACGTTGGCGACCCGCGCACCTTCCACAGTGACGAGTGTTGCGCCCTTGGGCCCGGTCTCACGGGCATGGCGACCCTGGATGTTCCCCGAATAGACAATCCAAGGGTCCCGGGAGACGACCTCGCGCTGATGGATGTGTCCGAGCGCCCAGTATTGGTACCCCTTGCCACGAAGAATCTCAACCGAGGTCGGGGCGTAGTCGTCGTGCCCGGGGCGCCCGGTGAGGCTCGAGTGCAGGAGTCCCAGAGTGAACAGACCGGCGTCGGCGTCGGGGTAGTGCACGGCCAGGTCATCGATGACCGACCGCGTTGCGTACCCCTGCCCGACAATCGCGACCCCCAGATCGTCGAACACCTTTGTCTCGGGGTGCCTGTCGCTCAACAGGGTGGTGTTCGGCGGAAGCCTGAGATTCTTGCTGACGACGCTGGCGGCATCGTGGTTGCCGCTGATCATCACAACCGGTATCTGGGCGTCGTTGAGCCGATTGAGCTGACCGATCCAGAACAGCCCCGTCGAATAGTCGCGCCAATCGCCATCGAAGACATCACCGGCCACCACCACCAGGTCGACCTCGTGCTCGATCGCGGCCTGGACAAGGTTCTCCGTGGCGCGGCGAGTCGCCCCGCGAATCTCCTCTACCGGCGCACCCTCGTAGGCGGCCAGCCCCCCTAAGGGGCTATCGATATGCAGATCTGCTGCGTGGAGGATCTTCATGAGACGGATCCTCCCAGTCCTCCCGGTCGCCTCATCCCCATACCCGCTGCCGCAAGCCAGATGCGCGCGCGATCGGACGCCGCACGGCAGCACGGATCGCCGCCTCCGATCCGACCAGAATCACGCTCGAGCGGGCGCGCGTAATGC
>JADGPH010000270.1 GCA_017882555.1 Thermoleophilia bacterium | reverse complement strand
TGCGGGGAGAGGTTGTGCGTCCGTTCGCCATACACTCTGCGTATCGCCAGATCACAACGCCGGCTTGAGTCCGGTGCCGCCAGGTCGGCGTGGAGTACCCTCAGCAAATGCCAATCGCACTGTTGATTGCCGACGTGGGGGATACACGGGACGCGGTCGGGTTGTTTCTGGCCGGACTCGGGTGGACCACCGTCCCACTGGCGCCCGAGGCGACCCAGATGCGCGAGGCCGCGGCCCGGATCGGCCCGGAATTGGTTGCGATTGATTTTCGCGGTCGCCCTGAAGAGGCGCGCGCGTGCCTTCGGGAGCTTGAAGGGAATGGGCTTCCGGTGTACCTGTTCAACGCTCCGGAGGACGATGCGGCCGTATCAGACGCGGTTGTGCATGCGCGTGGACCCCAAGATGTGCCGCGGGCGCCGAGGGTTCCGGCGCACCCGCACGTGATCTAAGGCCGAACCGCTCCGTCGGGCGTGCCCATCGAGGACATCGACGTATTCTCGACAAATGCACCGGTGTGGGGGGCCTGGATGACCATCCCGCCGCCGATATACATCGCCTCGTGGGACAGCCCGTAGTAGAAGACAATGTCGCCCGGCTGAAGCTGGTTCAGCGGCACCTTAGGGAACATGCCGTACTGCGCCCCGGTGTAGTGGGGCAGTGACTTGCCGATCTGCGCGTACGCGTAGGCGACCAGCCCGGAGCAGTCGAATCCGGATGGCGACTCGCCGCCCCACACATACGGGACACCGAGGTACCGCTCGGCGACGTTCACCGCAGCGGCGTTCCCGGAGCCCGACGGCAGCACCTGGATGGGCGATCCACCGCTCGTGCCGATTCCCGACGAACCTGACGACGCAGCCGTGAACGACGTGCTCGCATGCTGAGCCTGGGTGGCGGCGAGTGCCTGCGCGCGCTGTGCGGCAGCGGCAGCCGCCTGCGCGGCGGCCTGTTGGGCAAGCGCGTTGCGCAGGCTCGCCTTGGCGCCGGCAAGGACCTGTTGTTGCTGATGCAGCAAGGACAGCACCTTCGCGCGCTGTTGGCTCGCGGCGGTCACCTGCGTGGCCGCGGTCTTCTGAGCGGCAATCAGCTGGACCCTGGCCCGCTTGAGGTGGGTCAGGTTGGTCCGCACGCCGGAGACGACGTTGCCGTCTTCGTGGCCAATGTGCTGCACCAGGGCAACGGTGTCGACAACCGACGTGATGTTGCCGCTCGAGAGCAGCACCTGAATGGCATTCGGCTGGGGCGTTGCGTAGAGCTCGCGCAAGCGGGTCGCCAGGACACCTTCCGATGTCCCCAGTTGGGTCGTGCTCGACTGGATCTGGGCGGCGTTTTGCGTGATCTGCTGTTTGGCAGTCTGCAAGCGCCACATGGCGCCGTCGTAGTTGTTGACGGCGACATCTGCTTGGAGGTTGATGCTGCCAAGCTGGTTCTGGAGCTGGGCAACCTGTGCCTGCTGGCCAGAGATCGACGACGGCTGGGCAATGGTTGCCACCGGGACGATCAAGCCAACTCCGAGACCAGCGATACCGACGATTGCGGCGCGATGCCGAGTGATAATGGCACGATCAGCGTTGATCGGCACGGCTCCTTATTCGGGAGCGAGACAGGGGCCGTGTCAACGACCAACCGGGTGCAAGCTATCAACAGACTCGCCAAGGTCAAGCACCCGGCTCGGCGAGATGGCCCGAATCCCATGATGACGGTCGAGGTATCGCTCGACAACGACCCGATTTGACATAAGCCCTGCATCTCGGGTGATGCTTCCGAGATGTGTTGTTACAAGCGGGATTCCAGATAATGGGCGAGCCACGATCTGACCCGGGCATCTGCCTGGTGACGTGGTCGATAACTTGGAAACATTAAGACTTCGCCAACGAAGAGTTCTGTGACGGTGATTTTACGAATCGCCTGCAGATTCGGTCCTGGATCGCGAAGGAGCGCTCGACGTCAGAGGATCGCGGTCGTGTCACGCGGGACATCTCTTCCGACGTGGCGTGCCCAAGGCGGGTCGGCGGCCCGCGGGTGATTGAATGCGCGCGGGACGGCTGGAACGTCCGAGAGATCGACGTGGGCTGGCGGGTCGTTCGGCGTGCCCCAGGGGACCCCGCCCCCGGCGCCTGCCCATTCGGTACCCATCGAGCGCACGCTGGGGGGCCCGAGGGCCAGGCCGACGTGACCGCGGGGCTCGGGGCGAGCGGGGCGAGGTGGGGATTCGGTGCGCGTTGGATCGCATCGCGGTCAGTCCGAGTACGCGCCTGGGATATCGCCTCAGTGCTCAAGTCCGCCTCGCGGGAGATCCGGACGCCGTCGTTGAGGCGCTCTTCTCTGGATAGTTCTGTGAGGGCGTCGACATCACCGATCCCGACGCGATTGTCGGGGTCCCGCGGGACCATGACGCCGATGCTCACCCAGAGCAGTTCGTGCGGGCAGTGCGTTCGGGGGTGGTGGAGGTACTCGAGGTGGAGGATTTTGGAATCGCGGCCCGGACCGGTGCGAACGCCGTGGCGATATTTGTCGCCGATGGACGTCCTGAGATTGTCGGCGCGCATCCTGCCGAGGCGATTCGTGAGCTGGTGCCCGTCGGGTTCACCGGCGACGGCGCCTGTCTATTTCGCGGGTTCCTCGGGGTTGGCCTGACGCTGTTGTTCGCGCGCGATCGCGTCTTCGAAGCGACGCAGCACCTCCTCGGGGACGGGTCCTGAGGGAATGTCATCGTCGGACACTCGGGTACCCGGAGGACGGATATCGCTGGTGGTCGAATCATCGGCCGGGGCGTGCCCAGGCACGTCGGCCGTACCGGGGAATGCGGCGATGATGGGGTGCATGCGGCCGGGGTCGGTTGTCGCGCTGTCGAGTTGTGGATCGACTCCGTGCGCGGGGGCGTCGTGGGTGATCGACATCGGTAGCCCCGTGAGGTCGGCGATCGGTCCCGTGGAGATGACGACACCCTCGCGTTCCACGTTGACCCGGTACTGGCCGGTGCGATCGCCGTGCATGCCACCGAGACGTT
>JADGPH010000269.1 GCA_017882555.1 Thermoleophilia bacterium | reverse complement strand
GCTGTACTCGGGTCACCAGATGAACCCGCAGGCCCTGTCGCCGCCGGCGTGATCCCCGGCGACTGGAAAGACGCGCGAGCCATACACGCCCTCGGTCGCGCCGCCGGCATCGTCACGCTGGAGAACGAGTTCGTCGACGCTCGAGTGCTCGCCGAGGTTGCCGCCGCAGGCACGCCGGTCTACCCGCGCCCAGAAAGCCTTGCGGTACTCCAGGACAAGGCGCTCCAAAAGGCCCTGCTCGATGCCTACGGCCTGCCCGTGGCCCCCCACGTGGTCGTCGATCACCCTGCGGAGTTCGCGGCGGTCGGCCGAGATTTTGGGTGGCCGCTCATGCTCAAGTCGCGCAAGCTCGGCTACGACGGCTACGGCAATGCCACCTGCCGCACACCAGAGGAGGCCAAGGCGGCATTCGAGCGGTTGAACGCAGGCGAGGGCGTACTCATCGAGGCGTTCGTACCGTTTGTCTGCGAGCTCGCGGCAATCGTCGCGCGCAGCACCCGAGGCGAGGAAGCCGTCTATCCGGTGTGCGAGACCGTTCAGCGTGACCATGTGTGCAACGAGGTCATCGTCCCCGCCCGCGTTGACGATGCAATCCGTGACGAGGCAAAGGCGGTCGCCCGAGCCGCCGCCGCGGCCGCAGACGGCTTGGGTGTCACCGGCGTCGAGATGTTCTTGCTGTCCGACGGACAAGTGCTCGTCAACGAACTCGCGCCCCGGCCACACAACTCGGGCCACTACTCGATCGAGGCATGTGAGACATCGCAATTTGAAAATCACCTGCGGGGCATCATGGGTCTGCCCCTCGGGCCACCGCTCTTGCGGGCGCCATCCGCCGCGATGGTCAACATCTTGGGCACGGTCACCGGACCGAGCCGTCCGGGGCTGGCCGCGGCTCTGAGCGTTCGCGGTGCTCATCTACATCTGTACGACAAGACGGAGGTCCGCGTGCGACGCAAGATGGGACATGTCACCGCCATGGCGGGCACTCCCGACGAGGCCCTTGAGATCGCCCGGGCATCCGCACAGAAGGTGGGGCTATGAGCGTGCGCGTCGGTGTCGTGATGGGCAGTGACTCTGATCTGCCCGTGATGAGCGGTGCCGCAGACGTCCTCAAGGAGTTCGGCGTCACCCATGAGGTGCACGTGATTTCGGCTCACCGGATGCCGCACGAGATGATCGCGTACGGGACCGAGGCCGCTGCACGGGGCCTATCGGTCATCATCGCGGGCGCCGGCGGCGCCGCGCACCTGCCCGGCATGCTCGCGGCCGTCACCACGCTGCCGGTGATCGGCGTCCCGGTGCGCACGACCGCACTCTCCGGCCTCGATTCACTGCTCTCGATCGTGCAGATGCCCAAGGGCGTCCCCGTGGCGACGGTCGCGATCGACGGGGGCCGCAACGCTGGGCTCCTGGCCGCCCAGATCCTGGCGCTCGGCGACCCAGAGCTTGCCACGGCACTCGTGGCCGCACGCGAGCGCATGCGCGCGAGCGCAAATGAGGCGGATGGCCGTGTCCGCGAGACGGGCTCGACCCCCTGACACCCTCGCCCGTTGGGTGTGACGGGCGTGGATTGCAGGCAGTGTCCCGGCGACCCGCGGGCCGCCGGGACGTCACGTGCCGACGCAGTCCTTAGACGACCGGCTTGCCGATCGCCGTCCCCTTGCGGGCGCTAAAGGAGTCCATCATGGCGACGATGTCGCTGTCCGGAGTGCGCTCGATCAGCGCGGCGTACTTGTCGTCCAAGGTCGGTCGCAGTTCACGGTAGAGAATCCCAAGCTGGAACCCGCCGCGAAGCGCGAGATCAAACGCCCCCGTGCGATCCGCAGGGTTGTGGTCGGGCTCGACGTCCGTGACGAGTTCCTTCCACGCCTCTTGCTTGTTGTTGAACATGACACACGGCGACAGGGCGTCGATGTAGCTAAAGCCCTTGTGCTCAATCGCCTGGACGATCAGCTCGGTGAGGGCCTTGGTGTTAAACGACGCCCCTCGGGCCACAAACGATGCGTTGGAGGCAATCGCAAAGGCCAGTGTGTTCAACGGCGTCTCCAGGTTCCCCCACGGCGTCGTCGGTGCCTTCTGGTCGGTGAGTGAGGTCGGCGAGGCCTGGCCCTTGGTCAGGCCGTAGATCTCGTTGTCCATCACCAGGTAGGTCACGTCGATGTTGCGGCGCGCAGCATGCGGGAAGTGACCCGCACCGATCGCGAACCCATCGCCGTCGCCACCGACCGCGATCACGGTCAGCTCGGGATTCGCCAACTTGACGCCCATCGCGACCGGCAGCGGCCGACCGTGCAGGGTGTGCACTCCGTAGGTGGTGACAAAGCCCGGCAGCCGACTGGAACAGCCGATCCCGGACACCACGACGGTGTTGGTGGGGTCCAGGTCGAGTTCCGCGAAGGCGCGATACAGGGATGCAAGCACGCCGAAGTCGCCGCAACCCGGACACCAGATCGGCTTCAGGTCACTCTTGTAGTCGCTCGGCTTGCGCTGTGCGGGAGCAGTAGTCATCGAACGGCCTCCGTGATCATCTCGTGGATATCCTCGGCGGTAAACGGCAGCCCGTCGCACTTTGCCTGGCTGTCGACGGTGATTCCCACCTCGCCCCGCACGAGTCGAGCGAGCTGGCCGGTGAAGTTGATCTCCGGAACGATGACGCGCGACGCCTTGGCCGTGAATTCCCGGACCGTCTCCACCGGGAACGGACCCAAGACACGCGGGTAGAACGCGCCGACCGAGAGTCCGTCGGCGAGTGCCATGTCGACGGCCTCACGCACCGGGCCGTAGGTCGAACCGAACCCGATCACCGCGATGTCGGGCTGCGTGTTGCCGTAGTACTCGTGGCGCGCCGCACCATTGGCGAGCGGGTCGAGCTTGCGCCAGCGTTTGTGTTGCATGGTGGTGTGCATCTCTGGCGTGTAGTCCGGGTGACCGTACTCGTCGTGCTCGATGCCGGTGGCGACGTACTGGCCGTTGGGCTGGCCCGGCAGACCCATGGGGGAAATGCCATCGTCGGTGAGCTCGTAACGCTTGGCCTGGCCCTCGACGTCAACGGCGGTCTTGCGCTGCCACTGTTCAACCTTGGAAAGGTCGGGCTTGGAGATGACCTCCATGCGAGTGCCAAGGCCCTGATCGGTCAACAGGATGACCGGGACCTGGAACCGCTCAGCGTAGTTGAACGCGTCGACGGTGGCCCAGAAGCAGTCCTCGACACTCACCGGTGCGATCACCACACGCGGAGCCTCACCGTGGCCGCCATAGAGGGCGTGCTGCAAATCCGACTGTTCGGTCTTGGTCGGCAGACCCGTCGATGGACCGCCGCGCTGGGCGTCGATGATCACGCAGGGGATCTCGGCCATGCCGGCGTACCCGATCAGCTCACTCATGAGCGACAGGCCCGGACCTGACGTTGCGGTTGCGGCCTTCGCACCGGCGTATGACGCACCGATAACCGATGCAAGCGAGGCAATCTCGTCCTCGCATTGGACCGTGATGCCACCGGTCGCGGGGAGCTTGGCCGACAGCCACTCGAGGATGTCGGAGGCCGGGGTGATGGGGTACCCACCGAAATAGTCGAGGCCGGCGGCGACGGCACCCAAAGCAATCGCCTGGTTGCCCGACATCAACACGCGATCTTCTTCGGTCTCGACCGGGGGGGTGATTTCCTTGGACCCATTGAGGTCCGCCGACTCGTCCTTACCGGCCTGAAGCGCCGCGATGTTGGCGTCGGCGACACCCGCCTTGTGGGCGTAGCGGCGCATCACAAGTTCTTCGATCGGCGTGGTATCAAACGCGATCACGCCACACACGGCGCCGACGGCAACCATATTCTTGGCGCGCGAAGAGCCACCGATTTCCTTCGCCAACTTCTCCATGCGGACGGGACGGGCCCGATCCTGGAACTCGGCGGGAATCGCCACGGCGGTCTCGTCATACAGAATGACGCCATCGGCGGCGAGGGAGTCCCAGTGCAGGTCCCATGCCTCTTGGTTGAAGCAGACCAGCAGATCCACTTCCTTGCCGTGGCTGTAGATCCGATCCTTGCCCATGCGGACCTGATACATACACGGTCCGCCGCGAATCTCGGCGGGGTAGGTCCGGAAGGTCTGAGTCCAGTAGCCGCCACGTGCGGCAGCCTGGGTCAGGATGTCTCCGGAGGAGATGACCCCCTCACCGGATTCGCCGGCAAGCCGAATCACCACGCTCTCTCGTGCCAAGTCCCCCCCTTACGCATCGCGGGAAACTCGCGCGGGCGAGCCGCCGAACGACGTCTGGGCCGTCTGTCAAATGGGCTGGCGCCGGCGCGTCCGAAAATGGGCACCGATCACCAGACCGGCGCGTGCCGGTTCCAGCGATGCTACCGCCCATGTTCCCGACACCGCAACCCAAAAACCGGCGACATTGCCCCGGATCATGCCGGTCGTTGCCGACGAATCCGTGCAGACAGGCTGCGCTGCGCAAAGAAACTCCAGCAAATCCGCGGATTCGTCGACCGGTTGCCGTGTACAGCGCCGGTCGATCGTGGCGCGGCCACACCGACGGTTTCGGAGTCGTCCGACACTCCACCGTCCCTCATCGCTCGCAGTTCGTGGGACGATGCGGCAATTGTCCCACACGAAATCTTTAGAAAAAGGTGGCACCATGACCGGTCCAACCGCTCCCCGGATCATGATCGATGGCGTGCTGTGTGACCCCGACACCCCCGCGCGCGCCAGGCTGGACGACGGCTTGGTGCGGGGCGACGGCGTCTTTGAAGGCCTGCGCGCCTACAATCGCCTCCCCCGCACGCCGGATGCCCATCTCACCCGACTGGCGCAATCGGCTCAGGCGATCGATCTGGACATGGACCGCGCTCTGGTCACGCGCGAGCTCGCCGACTTCTGTGCCCGGACCACCGCACCCGACTGTGCGGTGCGCATCATGCTGACCCGGGGAGGCCAGCGCATCTTCCGTGAAGAGGTCCTGCCCTCGCTTCCGCCCAGCTGGGTCTTGAGCGCACAACCGCACCGCATCACACCGCTGTTGATCGGATCCAAGACACTCTCGTATGCGGCTCACATGCAGGCCAACCGCCGCGCCCGCCAGGCCGGCGCCGACGAGGCCCTCATGTACGACCCCGACTCGAACGGCATCCTCGAGGCGCCGACCTCGTCGTTCTTGTGGCTCGAAGGAGACGCGCTGTGCGCCCCGCCGCTTGAGACCGGCATTCTCGATTCGATTACCCGTCGACTCATTGCAGAGGTCACCGATCTGCACGTCCGCGCCCGGCGACTGGATGAGATGGTCGATGTCGATGCCGGATTACTCGTCAGCACGGTCATGGAGGTTCAACCGGTCCACAGCGTGCTCGGACTCGTCGAATGGCCCGACGTCCCGGCGCGCGTTGCCGAGATCACACGCGGCTTGAGCGAGCTGACGCGGGCGCGCGTCGCCGACCCAATCGCCAACTAGGACCCGTCGGGTCCCCCGAGGGCGGCTCCGGCGGGCACGAAATTGGTGGCGTTGCCGACACCCAGCAGCACCGTCTCCAACGCGTCGGCACACAGCATCCCCATCGCGGTGCGGGTCTGGTGCGTAGCACTTCCCAGATGCGGAACGAGCACGAGCTTCTCGCATTCGAGGAGCCCCGGCTCAACAACGGGTTCATGTTCAAAGACATCAAGCGCAGCGCCCGCGATCACCCCATTTGCGAGGGCATGCGCCAGCGCGCGCTCATCGATCACCGGTCCGCGACTCGTGTTGATCACGACGGCGTCGGACTTCATTCGAGCAAAGACCTCGGTGTTGATGAGGTGACGAGTCTCAGGGGTCAGCGGGCAATGGACGCTGATGACATCACTCCGTCTCACCAACTCGTCAAACGAGACCTCACCGGCTTCGCCGCGTGGGACACGCCCCGTGTGGACAACCTCCATTCCCAATAGCGCCGCGAGCCGGCAGGCCTCACGGCCGATGCGGCCATATCCGAGGCACCCGAAACGAAGCCCTGTCGGTGAGCGACCCAGCATGAATCCGGGTGCGAGCGCCCACGGTTTACGAGCCCGAATCAGTCGATCGCCCTCGGTGACTCGGCGCAGGAGCGACAGCATCATGGCGATCGCCATCTCGGCGGTGGCGAGGGTCAGCACATCCGGCGTGTACGCAATCCGGACGCCGCGGACGCGCGCCGCCGGGCAGTCGATGTGATCAAGCCCCACCGACAGTGTCGCGACGACCTCAAGATGTGGGCCGGCAGCATCCAGGAGCTCTGCATCGACGCGGTCGCCGGGTGTCACCATCACGCCGCGCATCCCGGGTACCGCCGCGACGAAAGCCGCTCGGTCCATGACCGAATCATTGTCATGCAGCGTGAGCGCGAACCTGTCCCGGAGACGCGCAATCACCTCGGGCGCAAATCGGCGTGTCGCAAGCACCGGTGGCGCGCCCGCGGGTGTCACGTGAGCCATCATGGTCCAACGGATGCTAGCGACGCCCGACGGGGTGTCGCCGATCCGCTGATACGCCGGTCACCGACAACGACAGGCGATCTGCCACCCACGGGTCACGTCGGTGCCGATGCCCCTACGACGATCGGCACCGCCACACGGTCTGCGAGCGCTACGCCGGGTGATCGGCAAGCAACGCGCGGACGCCGGGCATCGAGAGCTCGGCGTTTGGCAACACGAACTCCGACGGCTTTATGACGTCGAGCGCCACTTCAGTGCCGCCACTGCGGACAAACGTCAGCAGGCCCGAGAGCTCGGTCTCGTATGCGGCCCGATCGTCCTTTTCCAGGGCGTTGAGCAAGCGCGTGTCCCGTGCGACAAGTTCGTCGCGAGCCTCGGAAGGGAGCTCGTACTGGCCCTCATCGAGGATCCGAACGACGATCACGCTGCGCCTCCCGCCGGGGCGTCGCCGGACGGGGCTGGCGCGTTTGTACCCGTACCCAACTCCTTCTTGAGTGCGGCAAACTCCGCGTCAACGGCCGAGGTGGCGCTGATGTGCTGCAGCTCGCGATCGATGGAGTCGCCTCCGGGCGCCGAGAGGTCCTGCAGGGCCCCCGAGTCGAGCAACTCGTCGATCGCGCCGGCGCGGGCCTGCATCGTTGCCACCTTGTCTTGTGCGCGCTGCATCGACATACCCACATCGCCCATCTCTTCGGAGATTCCCGAGACAGCCTCACCGATCTTGGCTTGGGCTTCGGCCGCGGTGTACTGGGCCTTGATGGTCTCTTTTTGGGTGCGAAACGCCTCGACCTTGGCGGTCAGGCGCTGTTCAGCCTGCATGAGCTTGTCCTGCTCGGCTTCGAGCTGGGTGTGTTGCCCATCAAGCCCCTGCAACTGTAGCTGTGCAGCCTTCTTGCGCTCGAGCGCCGTGCGGGCGAGATCCTCGCGTCCCGCGGTCATCGCATCGCGCGCTTGGCCATCGAGCTTCTGCACGCTCTGCTCAAGTTGGATCTGTTGAAGCTCCAGACGCTTCTTGCTGGTTGCCACGTCCGCCACGCCGCGACGCACCTGCTGGAGGAGTTCCATCTGGCGCTCATACGAGTAGTCGAGCGTCTCGCGCGGATCTTCGGCCTTGTCGAGCGCCTTGCTGGCCTTCGCCTTAAACACCAGTGATGCGCGTTGCATCAATCCCACAATGTCACCGTCCTTCATAGACGCCGAGCGCGTCGCAGTCAGAAATGCCACACCGCGTATAGGCGCAGAGTAGCGGGATCTGCCGTTACACGATGCCACCCTCGTCGATCTGACGACCCGAGACGGGGCTCTCGACAACATCGAATCGCGCGGCGCCGTGGGACCGTCCCGGCCCCGAGACCGAGGCCCGCGCGTCACATGCGGCGGCAACACGACCGAGGCAACGCCGTCCAGATGTCATGGTTGCGTAACGATATTTGCCGAAGCTATCTTTTCGACGGGCGCTTTCACGCGCATGTGTCCAGGAGCCCTGTCGCTGACAGGCCGGCATCGATTGCGCCAGGGCGACACGTCGGAAAATGCGGGTATTTGTACGGACCGCTCATCCCGGGTGCGCGCGGTCACACGCCCATGACGTCCAGTCCATCGTGGGCCTTGCGCTGACATCCAGCGGAGGGTGCCGACCGGACCCAAGGCCTCGGCGATAGATCCCGGCAAGGGCGCGGTGCGTTTCCGTGATCTCGAGGACCGGCACGTGCGGTACAGCTCAATACCCGCTCGATGGGGCGGGCGCCTTGCCCTGCGATTGGGCCGTGCGGATGACCGCGCCGGATGGCGAGAGCACATACCAGTAGCCGCCACTTGCGTTCAATGCTTGTCCTTGGGCGGTCCCCGACGATGTATCAGCGGTGTACGTATAGAGCGGCCATTTGTCATAGGTCACGACGCGCCCGCCCGCCGGGTTCGGGTCGCTGCCCAAAAGCGATGCCTTGGCTCCGCCGGCGGCGACCGGAGTCTGACCGGTCGCGAGCTGCATCGGCGGCCAGATCGCCGCGCATTGACCCACGCATGTCACCGTCGCCTGGTGATCCGGGACGAACATGTACAGGGTTTGCCCCTGGCCGTTGACCAGCACCGTGCCGAGTCCTGCCACGCTGCCCGTAGACACCTGCGCCGTGCCCGAGGTGCTCGAAGCGCTCGAAGTGGAGGGGCTGCTCGAACTGCTCCCGCAGCCGGCCACCGCCAGCGCTGCTCCGACAACCACGGCTGCGCCGAGAAGCGCTCGACGGCCTCTGAGTCCCGTTCGATCAACTCGCATGTGTCCTCCAGTTTTTAGGGTCGGCATCATCGACGGGGCTGCACCCGTGGCGATCGCGGAACCGATGAACACGACGGCCCAGATTCGGTTTGGTCCCTGCACGGCCGTGGCGAACGCGCACCGAGGGGTCTGCGGGGCGTTGGCCGCCGTCCGGCTCGGCGAGTCGTGGGCTCGGGATGATCGGCCACAGATCGCTCATGGCCGTGCCACCATAAAGCCGCTAAGGCCATTACCGGTGACGTGGCCCGGGCTGTCGCCAGCAAACCTGTACAGCGGCAGCTTGTTCCAGGTGAGCTGCACGGCTCCGTTCGGCCGCCGCACCACGCCGAAGGTCCCGACGATCCTTGCAACGTGGCCCGGGACCTTGGTTCCGCGTGCCACGGTCAACGGTGGCCAGACTGTTGCACAGACACCCAGACAGTGGACCTTGTGATCCCTACGTTCCGCCGTGAACGTGTAGAGGGCCAGCTTGCGGGGGGTGGCGAGGATGTGGCCGAATGGCTTC
>JADGPH010000052.1 GCA_017882555.1 Thermoleophilia bacterium | reverse complement strand
CAGCGCCGTCGCTGAAGCGGTCGCCGCCGTTGGTGCGCTCTGCCTACTCCTCATGCCGTCGGTCGCCTCAGACGCTGATGGTTGACCGCAGCGAGGAGCCAGTGACCACCCAGACTGGCGTCCATGCCGCCTGGCCGGTCTCAGGGACGGCTCGGTAGGGCATAAAGCAGATCCTAAGTCTCTGACCAGCACAAACGCGAGGTGGGCTCCGTCGGGCTCGAACCGACGACCTACGGATTAGAAGAGCGACCGAAACCCGTTGGGAAGGCTTGCGATCGGCCAATTCGTGCGTGCTTGGTTGACGCTGGCCGACTCGCTTGAACAGCGTTTCTCACTCTTGTGTGCCACAAATGTGCCACCAGACCTGCGAAACGCGTTGCCTCTGACTGATACCTGACCTGGCCAAACCCATTGGCCGATGCGTCTTGCTTGTGACCGTACCGCTGGCGGGCTGCTTCGCCGGAGGTCCCGACTAGCGAGCCGATGAACGCCCAGGAGTAACCGCGTTCGCGTGCGTGCTTGATCGCGTCTCTGATCGAGCGTTCGGCATCCGATCGCGACAGGAGTTACCTTGCAGTTGAACTCCAGTGCAAGATGACTTGCACCGTTACCCGGACAAGCGTCCGCTGGGATCAAGTACGACAAGACGTGTGGGCAGAGAATCGGATGATGTAATACAATTCGTTGTATGAAGACGCTTACGATCCGCACTGATGCTGAAGTGGAGCAGGCCCTCGAGTCCCTGACCCGGGACGGGCAGTCCCGGTCGGAGGCGACGAGAGCTGCGATCCTGGCCGCCGAGCGAACGCATCGTCGCGCGCTTCTGCGGGCCGAGGCTGAGCAACTGCGTAATGACCCCGACGATGTCTCGGCATCGCGGGAGCTGGCCGCGGAGATGGACGCCCTCCGTGCGTGGTGACCTGTACCGGCTGAAAGCACCCGCGGACGTCCGCGGTCACGAACAAGCCGGTGCTCGCTATGCAGTCGTCGTCCAATCCGACGATCTCCCGCTCTCGACGTGGATAGTCGCGCCGACCTCGACTGGACGGCGGGGCGCATCCTTTCGTCCCGAGATCGAGATCGACGGCACCAAGACCCGCGTGATGGTCGAACAGCTGACCGTGATCGACCCGCAGGCACGCCTGGGGAAGTTCGCCGGCCGGCTGAACAGCATCGAGATGCAAGCCGTCGATGCTGCACTGCAGACGGTTCTGGCCCTTGACTAACTGCTGCCGAGAACAGCCGGCTGACGCGTGGTCCTGTGCGTCCAACCAGATTTCACGAATCGAACGACCCGCGGACGGACGAACTCGAACCTGAGCAATCGAAGCGACGATTGCCGCATGAGCCATCTCCATACGCAGATCGCTGGTGGGCTCGAGCAGCTCGTCATCTTGACCCGCGTGACGTTCCCCATCTGCGATGGTCCCGGCTCCGGGCGTCGGAGGTCGCGGCCTGGCCGGCACCGATCGCGCTGGTGGTCCCGCACGCCGGTTACGTCTACTCCGGACAGGTGGCAGCGTCGGCCTACGGGACCTTGCGCGACCGGCCCACGCGTCGCGTCGCCGTGCTGGGGCCGCTCACTACGTCCCGCTGACCGGGATCGCGGTACCGACGGCGGTCGCGTTCGCCACGCCAATCGGTGAGGTACCGGTGGAGGTGCACACCTGCGCCGCCCTGGCGCAGCGGCACGAGTGCGTCACCGTCGACGACCATCCGCATCGACCGGAGCACTCGATCGAGGTGCAGCTTCCGTTCCTGCAGCGCGTGCTGGCCGATGGATGGACCTGCGTCCCGCTCGTGGTCGGCGCGACCACGCCGGAGCAGGTTGCCGACGTGTTGGACACCCTCTGCGTCGACGGCGACATGCTGCCGGTCGTCAGCACCGACCTGTCCCACTACCTCGACCAGGGGAGCGCGCAGCGACGCGATCGCCATACGGCGCAGGCAGTCGTGGACCGAGATGACGCCGCGATCGCTCAGTACGACGCGTGCGGTGCGCACGCCCTTCGGGTCTCCTGCACTGGGCGCGCAGGCATGATCTCGATGTGCGGATGCTGCGCCTGGGCACCTCTGCCGACACCGGCGGAGACCCGGAGCGGGTGGTCGGCTACGCCGCGTTCGCGTTCCTCTCCTCAACGGGTACTGGGGCCAGCGGCGTCTCCATCGATGCCCACGACCCCATCTCGAAAGAAGTCTGAGTCTGACCCGAACAACCGAACCGAGCTCAGTCTGACGGACTGCCGTTCCCTAATCTCCCGAGAAGAGCAATCCCTCATCAGCAAACAGCTGTTGCTGAGGTCCGTCCTCGCGGCACTTCTCTTCCGTCGTTGTGGGACCTTCGTCCCTATGTGGTCCGAGCGGCTGAAACTACGATACGACGAGCGGACCGATGACAACGGCGGTACGAGTGCAGTTCTACCCGACCACACGAGTCACCCGGCCGAAGGGTGTGGTGCGTGATGAGGGGAGTTCTGATGAAGCGTCTTGTGGTCGTTCTGACAGTGTGGGCGATGGGACTGGTAGGGGTTGCAACCTCAGTGGTGCTTCCGGCGGGCTCGGCCTCGGCAGGGATGCCGGCTGCTGCCAGCGGGATCATCAGTGCGGCCACGATCTCGGCCGGACAGGGTCATTCCTGCGCGGTGACCACTACCGGTGCAGTCAGGTGCTGGGGTCTCAACGACTACGGCCAGCTGGGCAACGGCACCACCACCAACTCGTCAGTCCCGGTTGGCGTCGTCGGGCTCGGGTCGGGGGTAGTCGCGGTCTCCACCGGCTGGAGCTACTCCTGTGCCGTGACCACCACCGGTGCGGTCAAGTGCTGGGGCGACAACCAATACGGCGAACTGGGAGACGGAACCACCACCAGCTCCACCGTCCCGGTCGCCGTCTCCGGGCTCAGTTCGGGGGTGGCCGCGGTCTCCACTTCCTTGAACAGCGGGATGGGCGGCAGTACCGGCGCTCACTCCTGTGCAGTGACCACTGCTGGCGCGGTCATGTGCTGGGGCACCAACACCAACGGCGAACTGGGCGACGGAACCACCACCGACTCCCTAGTCCCGGTCGCCGTCTCCGGGCTCAGCTCGACGGCGGCCCAAGTCTCCGTGAACATCAATTTCTCCTGCGCCGTGACCACGGCAGGCGCGGCCATGTGCTGGGGCGGCAACGCGGTCGGCACGCTGGGTGACGGAACCACCACCGACTCCCTAGTCCCGGTCGGCGTCACCGGGCTCGATACCGGGGTGGCCGCAATCTCCGCCGGCTTTCAGTTCGCCTGTGTCGTGACCACGACAGGCGCAGCCAAGTGCTGGGGCTGGAACGGCGCCGGCAGCCTGGGTGACGGAACCAACACCGACTCCCCAGTCCCGGTCGACGTCACCGGGCACGGTACGGTGGTCGCAATCTCCGCCGGGTGGTGGCGCGCCTGTGCCCTGACCACTGGTGGCGCAGTCAAGTGCTGGGGCAACGGCATCGGCTCGGTCCCAGTCGGCGTCGTCGGGCTCAGCTCGGGGGCGGCCACGGTCTCGACCGGCCAGAATTTGTCCTGTGCGGTGACCACTGCTGGCGCGGCCAAGTGCTGGGGCGACAACAACGACACCGACAACAACAAGTACGGCCAGCTGGGCGATGGAACCACCACCGCCTCATCTGTCCCGGTCTACGTCGTCGGGTTCGCGGCTATCGGGGTCGCGGCTGTCACCCGGCTGAGCGACTTCAACAGGGACGGGTACACCGACCTGGTCGCCCGCGACGCCGCCGGACTGCTGTGGCTCTACACGGGTAACGGCGCCGGCAGCTTCCTGGCGCGGCGCCAGATGGGCAGCGGGTGGAACACCATGAATACGATCGTCACCCCTGGTGACGTGACCGGTGACGGCAACGGCGACATCATCGCGAAAGACACCTCGGGCCTCTTGTGGCTGTACCCGGGCAACGGCGCCTTCGGTGTCGGCGCTCGACGCCAGATCGGCTCTGGGTGGACGAGCTATACGATCACCAACGCCGCGAACATGAACACAGCGGGTCGGCCCGACCTGCTTGCCCGCGACTCAGCCGGCAACCTGTGGCTGTACCCCCTCAGTGGCAACGCGGTCTTCGGGGCACGAACCAAGATCGGTTCCGGGTGGGGCAGTCTCCTCTTCCAGGGTCCCGGTGACTTGTCCGGCGATGGGCGGGCCGACATCCTGGCTCGCAACTCGGCGGGGCAGCTGTTGCTCTACCGGGGCAACGGCGCTGGTGGTGTCGCCGCCGGCATCGTCGTCGGGAGCGGGTTTGCTGGGATGACCGCCCTGGTCACCCCCGGCAACTGGGACCGCACCGCTGGTAACGACGTGCTCGCGCGGGACGCCGCAGGTCTCCTGTGGCTCTTCCCGGGCAACAACGCCAGCGGCTGGCTGGCGAAGCGTCAGATCGGTAGTGGGTGGAACGGCATGACCTACATCGGCTGACCCGCCAACGCACCACAGGACGGCCCCCCTTCCCAGGGGGGCCGCCCCTGCGTCAGGCTCCTTCGTCGGCGACCACACAAGGCGGCCGGAACCCCCCATGTGAACGGATTGTCATCTGGAACTGGATCCCGAACAGCGACGGCGACGGCGGACAGGTCATCTCGAGCGGCCACCCTGGCGGTCACTGACCGGACCGGTGTGCGCTTGACAACGTTCGCGTCTGGCGACGGAGTTCCATGGCCAACGGGGTCCCGTGAAAGCCGGCCACCCTGCTGATCTCGCCAGACGTACGCTCGGTCACACTATTCGACGAAATCGTGAACTTCGCCCACTCCGCGTGACGGACATCAGCTGTTCCGGAAGGACTTCACATGAGCGCCGACACCTCACGAGTTGATTCAAGCGAGCCGAGCATTTCGCAAGCACAGCTGAACACGCTGTCCATCGTGTCGATCGTTCTTGTCCCGGCCGCCGCGATGGGCATAGCAGGGCGGTCGTGGTCGTGGGGACCATCTTCGCGGGCTTCACAGTGCTGGCCATCCCTGCGGTAGGTGCAGGTCATGTGGCATTGCAGCAGGTCAGGGCGCGGCGCGAGCGTGGCGCCATCTTGGCGTACGTCGCCCTCGGCATTTGCTACTTGTTTGCGACCTACGCCTGACGTTCCGCACTTGTCGAGGACCGTTTGGCCCCCCACTTGTCGCCGGTCACTGCTTCGCTGACTGGGGTGGTTCGGACGGGGCTGTTTGACGTAGGAGGAGTTCGCCTGCTGCTGCTGAGATCTGCTCCATCTGGGCGACGACCTGTTCGAGGTGCCGCCGGTTGGTGATCCAACTGCGGTAGAGCTCTGCCACACCCTCGCTGAGCCGGCGGCTCACGGTTCTTCCGGCAACCGCCCGGCTCCACTGGTAGTAGGGGCCGTTGCGTTGGGGCGGGTCGCCTTGGCAGCGGCAACCTGGTTTT
>JADGPH010000268.1 GCA_017882555.1 Thermoleophilia bacterium | reverse complement strand
GGGTCACCGCTGCCGCCCCGGCACTGTCGAGAACATGTTCGGCGCGGCGGGCCCCGACCAGGGGGATCACCTCATCGCCCTGCGCGCTCAACCACGCCAGCGCAAGCTGCGCGAGGGTAATCCCCTTAGCGTCGGCGAACTCCGCCAGGCGCGACACGATCGCGAGGTTCGCGTCCAGAGCCGCCCCCTGAAACCGGGGGACGTTGCGACGCCAGTCGGTCAGGTCAAGATCCTCGGAACGACGGATCCGCCCGCCCAGGAGTCCACGCGACAAGGGGCTATAGGCGACGAAGGAGATTCCCAGCTCGCGCACCGTGGGCAGGATTTCGGTCTCGACCTCACGCGTCAACAAGGACCACTCGCTCTGCACGGCAGTGATCGGATGCACGGCGTGGGCACGGCGAATGGTCTGGGCACTCGCCTCGGAAAGGCCGAGGTAGCGCACCAACCCATCCCGAACTGCGCGCGCCATGGGCTCCCAGGTCTCCTCAATCGGGCGATCGACCGGCACCCGGTGCAGATACCACAAATCGACGTACTCGACCCCGAGACGCGCCAAGCTTCCTTCAATCGAGCCCCGCACAATCTCCCCCCACGAGCGCTCGCCGCCGCCGTACTGCCGAAAGTTGAACTTGGTCGCCAGCAGCACCTCGTCGCGATAGTCCGCGATCGCGCGGCCCACCATCCGCTCATTGTCCCCACTGCCGTAGACCTCAGCGGTATCGATGTGATTGATCCCCAACTCACGCACACGCGCGAGGGTCGCGAACGCCTCTTGCTCGCCGATCGAGCCGTAGATCCCCGTGAGTGCCATCGCGCCGAACGCGATCTGTGACGAGGAAAGCTCCGAGCTTCCCAGCTGCCGATGCTGCACGAGCCCCCCTTTTTCGCCCGAGATACCGGTTGAGCCACGCGCGCGGCCCGCCCGCGATCGATCTCATCCTGCCAGGGGCCGGCGTCGTCGGGCCCGACAACGGCACCTGCGACGGACCCGAGCAGGTATCAGTTGCCGACGACCGTCCGGGGCTTGCCACCGACGCCGCGAGTAAGATCGGCCGCAGACGCGTCACACGCGATCGATGGGGACCCGAGCGATGATCATGCTGCTGCAGCTGCGCAAGTGCCCCTGGTCCGCCGCCGTGCGCCAGACTCTGGCAAACGTCGAGCAGGATTATGGCGCGATCCAAGTCCCCTACGACCGCGCGTTACGGCACCAGATCATCGAACTCACCGGCCAGGACAAGACGCCCGTGCTCATCGATGGGGACACGGTGCTGTGGGACTCGCGACGGATCGTTGCCTACCTGTACGAGACCTACGGCGACACTCGCCAACATGAGCGTGCGAAGGAACTTCGCGACGAGATGCGGCACGTTGCCGTACACGCCTGAGAACGGAGATGAACCCCATGGCCGAGCGTTACGCAAAGGTCGACCCCAGCACCCTGCAGGTACGTGAACGCAAAGGCGGCGGGCCAGCATCCCGTGACCTGGGCGGGGCTCTTGGAGCCGAGCACCTCGCCGCCCGTGTCTGGCGCTTCGGCCCCGGTCACGAGATGGCCTACCATCGGCACCGGGTCCAGGAGGAGTTCTACCAACTGGTCTCCGGCGGGCCCCAAGAGGTGCTGATCGAAGGCGAGGTCGTCGCCGTCAACGACGGCGAATGGCTGCGGCTCCACAAAGACACGAGGCGCAAGATCCAAAACCACACCGACCGGGAAGCAATCTGGCTCACCATCGGTGCCCCTCCCGGAGAGGGCATCACAGACGGCGTCCGCATCGACGTCGAGACCGGACAAGAAATCCCGCGCTAGCCCGACGCACTCCGCGCACCAGCGGGCCGGTGGAAGCCCCGGACACCCGCCGGTGAACGTTGCGCACCTGGTGTGCGGCCCCGCGGACGAGCCGGACCGGGCACTCGGCGCACACACGCCGGGGTTGCGCCAACGGTTCTCCGCGACGCCATCTGTACGATCGCCCGAACGGTCCTCGCCAGTCGACCGTGGCCGCCATGCACTCCCGCCGCGATGCGTCCTGGGCCTCGCCACATCATCGGTGCGGCGACGACGCGGCTCGCACCCGATCGAGACGACTGATGTCCACCACCACTGCACCGATCGCCCGCGCGCACGCCCGCTTGGCCGACGCCCGCGTGCTGTGGGCGCTCGTGGGCGTCGGCGCCATCGCCGCGATCGGCGTGGTGCTGTGGGCCACCCGCAACGGCGCTGCGGTGAGCCCGGATTCGGCAACCTACGTCGCCGGCGCGCGCAACCTCGTCGCCGGCCGGGGGTACAGCGACTACCAGCTGGTCTCGATCACCGACTGGCCGCCCGGCTTCTCGATCACTCTCGCCATCGCGCAAGAGGTCGGCATCACCGCGCTGACGGCTGCCCGATGGCTGAATGCGCTCGCCCTCGGCGTGGGCGTGGTGCTGACGTTCATCCTGGCCCGACGCTACGTCCAGCGCCCGTATCTGGCGCTCACCGCCGCCCTCGTTGCGGGGTTCGCACCCGCCATGGTGGGCGTGTTCAGCTTCGTCTGGAGCGAGCCGGTGTTCTGCGTGATCACGCTCGGCGTACTGCTGCTGTTAGAACGCGTCGGCGCGGCACCCAGCGCTCGACCCGGACCCATCATCGCGGTAGGTCTGTTGGCCGGCATCGGCTTTTCATATCGCTACGCCGGGATGACCCTGGTCGCGCTGGTCATCGTCACCGTCGCGGTGGCCTGCTGGCGTTCCGGCACCGCGTCGATGCTGCGGCGGACCGGTGGTGCGCTTGTCGCGAGCATGGTCGTGCCGGTCATCGTGATGGGCCGGAACCTGACCCATGGGTCATTGACCGGTCAACGGCTCCCGTCCACCGAAACGGTGCACGGCGTTGTGGTCAGCAGCGAGCGATTCCTGAGCGGCTGGATCCTTGCCGGACACCACCCCGCCACATCCCTCGGCGACGCACTGATCGTCGGTGTCATCGTCGCGATGGGCATTGGGATCGCGTTGCGGGTCCGCGAGCGGGGAGTCGGATCGGTCGCGACGCGTGCGCTCTTCCCACTCGTGGCGTTCGTCGTGGGCTACGCCCTCTACATCGCCATCACCGAGTTCCAGACCGTGATCGACCCGCCCGATGACCGCATCTGCTGCCCCGTCCTGGCCCCAGCCGCGATCGTCGTCGTGGTCGCGATCGACGCGATGCTCAATCACCGTTGGGCGCGGCGCTCACCCCTGGTCGCGAGCGGCACCTTCGTCCTGCTGGCGTTTTGGATCGCTGCCATGGTCCACGCCTCGACGACGGCCGCGCGTGCCGACGGTGGATCGGGCGTCCGCTTCGAAGCCGACGGAGTCACCACTCCGTTCTGGACGGGTTCGCCATTTATCGCCGGCCTGCGGGCACTTCCGGCCGACATCAGCATGTTCAGCAACCAACCCGGTGGCATATACCTGGCGACCGATCGCCAACCCGTCTTCTACTCGGGCCAACCACTCGCGGTACCTCCCATCCCGGTGCCGGAGCAGACGATCGAGCTCAAACGGACCATCGCCCGCCAGCACCGACCGGTGTACATCGTGTGGTCGTTGCCCAACTATCGGCCGCATCTGGTGGACCCCAAGTATCTGGCGGCGCATGGCGTGCGCCTTCAGCGCGTCCTGACGACCCCTCAGGGGACCATCGACAAGGTCATCGGCCTGACGCCATAGTGCGCCGTCATCGCTGCCCACCCGGGGTCGGGCCGCAACGACGGCGCGCAACCGCGACCTACTCGGGAAACAGTCCGAACGTCGAACGCACGTGGGCGACCATCCTCTGGAACTCCCCCGCGTTGCGCAGTGCGTAGTCCTCGGCGTTGTTGTTGAACACCACCACGACCGCCTCGGCTCGTCTGGTCATCTCAATGACCGGCGCCACCCACTCCTGGAGTTCCTCGGGCGGGTACAGGTAGTTGAACCGCTCGGCGACCGACCGCGATCCCTGCCAGCTCGCGCCATTGCGACCGTGCAGCCGGAGATAGGCAAGCTCCGGACACGTCACCTCGACGAGCGGTGGCATCGCGGAAACCGCCGCGATGCGCGGCGCATCAACACAGACATAGGCCGCATCCCGCGCGGCCAGCATCGCCATCGTCCGGGGCGCGGCGTCGCCGGTCACCCACGAACGATGGCGAAACTCGACCGCCAGGCGCAGCGGGGCAAATCGGTCGATGATCCGCGCCAGCTCGAGCTGCTGCGCATCGCCGAAGACCACCGACGGGGGCAATTGCAGCAGGATCGCCTCGAGCTTGGATCCCATCGGGCCCAGAGACTCCATCAGCGCGTCGATGACGGCGTCACGCAGCGCTCGGGATGGGCGCGCGATGTGACCCCGGCGATCTGCAGCAAAGGGCAGCTCGCGCAACGGGCGCGGCAGGCGTGCGGGATCGCTGTGATGCCCTGAGATCACTTGATGGGCCTTGACGACAAACCGGAACGCGTCGGGGGTGCGCTCGGTCCAGTTGGCCACCGT
>JADGPH010000051.1 GCA_017882555.1 Thermoleophilia bacterium | reverse complement strand
TGGTCTCGGAGACCGTCAGCCTCGGCGCCGCATACATGGCAGGGCTGACCGTAGGGTACTGGGCGGACATGGAGGGGTTGCGACGTCGCTGGCACCGTGCGGGTCAGTGGGACCCGACGCTGAGTCCCGATGAGCGAGGACAACAGCACACGATGTGGCGGGCCGCCGTAGAACGCACCCTTGACTGGCCGTCGGCTCACTGACCACCGTCGGCAGTAGCCGAGCCCGCGGATCAACCCCGAACCCGAAGGTCGGCGTGGCGTTCAGCCGCCTAGTGAGTCAGGTTCGGGACTACATCCGGGCACATACTGCTGTCGAACTTCGCGACGGTCAGGCGCGCGCCTCGGTGGAACGCTCAAAGCAGTCGCGATCGGAGAGCGCCCGGTCCGCGACCATCCCAAGAGCGAGCCGAAACGCAAAGGTGTTACCGCTTCGAGGTGAAGGACAATCTGTGCAGGACAAGCAGAGACAGGCCACCGCCGTACCATAGTCTTGAAAGGTTCGAGTCTTGTCTCAGGTCGAAAGGAGAACAGATGCCTTCGAACAGTGATGAGCTCACTTCCCAACACGCCACCGCGGAGCAACACGGGGCGGACTTCATGGACCTGCTCGTGGGGGCGCCTGATGCTTTGGTGGCGGTCGACCGGGCAGGGGTGATTCGGTATATCAACCGCCGGGCCCAGTCGCTTTTCGACTATGAACGCGACGACCTTGTCGGCCGGTCCATCGAAACTCTGGTGCCGGACTCTATCCGGCCGGCCCACCCGGCGCACAGGGAAGCCTTCTTTGCGCGCCCCGAGATTCGACGTCCAGAACCCGACCGGGAGGTAACCACTGAACCGCCAGCGGTGGTGTCACGGTGCTTACGCGGACGGCGACGCGATGGCACCGAGTTCCCCGTGACCCTCAGCCTGTCCCGGGTCGACACGGACGATGGCCCTTTGGTCATCGCGGCAGTGTGCGACCTGACCGACCGCGAGAACACGAAGGACATGCGCGACTGGATGAACCGACTTGCGGCGATGGTCGAGTTCAGCAAAGCCGCCAATATTCATATCAGGCCTGACGACATCGTCACCAGCTGGAACCCAGCCGCCGAAAGACCGTAAAGACCACTTGCGCGAAGAAATGAATCGGCACGAGCGCTCCCTTCCTCGGCCTCGGCCGGGAACGGAGCCGACGGGTCCTCAGAGGTCGGATGCTCATCACAGGTCATTCGCATCCGACAGCGCACGCCAGCTCTCTTCGAATTTGAAGCATTTCATGGGGTGGTCCCCCTCTCCTGCGTGCAGGCATCTCCTAGAGGACCCCGGCCGTGACGGCCACAAGTCCTTCGGCCGACCTGGGTGGCGACAACGTGAACGCCGGTCTCACGCGGCTGGTCATAACTTTGCGCGAGACGCTATGCGTCCGGTGCCTCCCAGCGTCTCGCGATCTCGTCGGCGCGGACCTGTGCGGCGCCCTGACGATTGGCTGCTGCAGCTTCACGCTCCCCGACGGCAGCAGGCGTGGAGGGCGTTCGTTCCGTGTATTGGACGTTAGCCCCAGCGATCTTGGTGTCAATCAGATCGAACCAGAACTCGACATCTTTCTCCCGGACGCCACGCAGCGAGATCGCGTTGCCGACCAAGGACGGATTCTCAAACATGGCTGTCGACCGTTCGACCCCGTTCTCGAACTGGATAAACGCCTCGTGCCAATCCGAGGGCGGCGTCGCGGCAAGGGTGACCCGCAGGTTGAAAAGCTCGGATGCAGCGGCGTCGATCCTCGGTCTGCCGATACGTCGGATCGGTTGCCATTGGTCTGTGGTGGTGCGGTTCTGTCGATGACCAAGCAGCATGGGGTCTCCTATTCGATGGTTTGGCCAGATATTTGGCATGGATTGCGTTATGAGTCAAGGGTCCGTTTCATCGTTCTAGACCGGGTAACACTGGTGGTCACGGCTGACGCCCGACGACGTTCTTCCTTGATCACCAACGGTGCGCCATTCTGAGGGGGGCTGTCGGCCCTGGTCGGGACCGTTGATGGTGCCCATCAGGATCTCGGGTACCGCGCTCGATCTGCGCGCGATGGCTTCGAGTGCCGCAGCGTGCGTCGAGTTAGCTCGATCACCAGAAGCCCGGGTGCGGATCATCCCCGGCGTCGTCCTGAACGATCTCGTAAGCGCTTTCGAGAGGCTGCTCATGGAACGCTGATCGCCTGACCTGATCTTGGCGCGAACACGCTTGCGCCCTGGTCGGCTGGACCGACCGCGGCGCGCATGCTGGCGAACAGTTCCCTGCCCGTTCCTACCCACTCATCGTTTGTGAGAACGTGACCGGTGGCTTCGCGGGCCTGAAGCTCGGCCTGGTCGATGTGTAGCTCGAGTGTGCCGGCGTTCGCGTCGAGCGTGATCACGTCGCCGTCGCGGATTTGGGCGATCGGCCCACCCGCTGCCGCCTCGGGGGTGAGGTGGATAGCGGCGGGGATCTTGCCGGAGGCCCCAGACATCCGCCCATCGGTGATCAGCGCAACCTGGTGGCCGCGGTCCTGCAGCACGCCGAGGGCGGGGGTGAGCTTGTGCAGTTCGGGCATCCCGTTGGCGGCAGGTCCCTGGTAGCGGAGCACAGCTACGACGTCGCCGTCGAGGTCGCCGGCCTCGAAAGCGGCCAGGAGCTCCGCCTGGTCGTCGAACACCCTGGCGGGCGCGGTGACAACCCGATGCTTGGCCTGTACCGAGGACACTTTGATGACACCACGTCCCAGGTTCCCACTCACGATCCGCAGCCCACCATCGACCGCAAAGGGGTCGGATGCCAGGCGCAGGGTTTCCTTGTCGAGGCTGTCGCGGGGGCCGTCCACCCACGACAGGTGGCCGTCCCGCAGTTGCGGTTCCTGGGTGTAGCGTCGCAGTCCCTTGCCTGCGACCGTGGTGACGTCATCGTGCAGCAGGCCAACATCCAGCAGTTCGCGCACGATCAGGGCAATGCCACCTGCGGCGTGGAAGTGGTTCACGTCTGCTGGACCGTTGGGGTAGATGCGGGCCAGTAAGGGCACGGCGGCGGACAGGTCCGAGAAGTCATCCCACGTGAGGGTGATTCCGGCGGCGCGGGCGATCGCGATCAGGTGCATGGTGTGGTTGCTGGATCCGCCTGTGGCCAACAGTGCCACGACGCCGTTGACGATGGCTCGCTCGTCGACTACCTCCCCGACTGGGGTGTATTCGGTGCCGAGGGCCGTCAGCGCAGTGACCCGTCGTCCAGCCGCTGAGATCAGCTCATGGCGCAGGGGCGTTGCCGGGTTGGTGAAGCTTGACCCTGGCAGGTGGAGGCCCATCACCTCCAGCAGTAGCTGGTTGGAGTTTGCGGTGCCGAAGAATGTGCAGGTGCCGCTGCCGTGGTAGGACGCGGCCTCAGCGTCCAGCAGCTGGCCGCGGTCGACCTTACCCTCGGCGTAGAGCTGACGGACCCGGGCCTTCTCACCATTGGGCAGGCCTGAGACCATCGGGCCCGCTGGCACGAAGATGGTCGGCAGGTGCCCGAAGGCCAGTGCACCTATGAGCAGGCCCGGAACGATCTTGTCGCAGACCCCGAGCATCAGCGCCGCGTCGAACATGTCGTGGGACAGTGCGATGCCCGTGGCCATTGCTATGACATCTCGGCTGAACAGGGACAGCTGCATCCCGTCGCGTCCCTGCGTGATTCCGTCGCACATAGCCGGCACACCGCCGGCGAACTGAGCGATTCCGCCGGCCCCCATGACCGCTTTCTTGAGCATGGCCGGGTAGGTCTCGAAAGGTTTGTGGGCCGAGAGCATATCGTTGTAGGCCGACACGATCGCGACGTTAGGCTTGACGAAGGCTCGTAGGGCCTCCTTGTCGGTCGGACCCGCAGCGGCCAAGCCGTGGGCCAAGTTCGAGCATGCGAGCCGTCCCCGAGCTGGCCCCCGTTCGGCAGCTTCATGTGTCCGCTGCAGATAGGCCACACGGGTGGGGCGGCTTCGCTCGATGATCCGCCCGGTCACGGCGGCTACGGCAGGTGCCGTGTTCATGCCGTCTGCCCCTCGTACCAGGCGCGGTCGTCGCGGTCAATCAAGCTGGTCGCGGCCGTTGGACCGCAACTAAGCCGTTTGAGGAATCGCTCGGCGACGATGTCGTCACCGGCAGCGGGGTCAACAAAGCGGAACAGCTCCCCGCGGACCTTGTCCCGGTAGCCGACGTCGTCCAAACCGGCCCGAGCGGTCACGGTGACCCGAGTCTTGTCCGGGAGCCGGCCGTCGCGATCGCGGCGGTACAAGGCGGGCGGGAGCTTGCGGACGGCCAGGTCGCCAGTTCCACCGACGATGACAAAGTCGCACATTGGCACGCGAACCGTGACCGGCATCAGGATCTCCAAGGACAGATGAGGTGTCAGTACGCAACCCTAGTGCAGTTTGACCACGAAACAACAGTAATTTGGTATCTGGACACGCAATATTGATCCATCGAAGATGTCGGACATGTCCACCGGGTCCCTGGCTATCTCGACGACGCGGTCGAGAAGGATGACGAACCTAGCCACGGTCGGCCGGGTCTTCGCGCAGGTCCGCGAGGGAATGGCCAGCACCCGGGGAGAGCTCTTGCCCTCGATCAAAACAAGTTGCACCGCAACGGACTTCGCGAACTGACGCAGCGTCGAGCCGAAATAGTCGGCCGGTTATGACGGAATGTGGTATCGGACGCCACGGCCACCGCTCGCGCCGTCGAGCTCCTCACTATGGCGCGAGAATCCGCAGTGCGCCGGGGCGCAACCGCACAGTGACCGGCAGGTGTGCGAGTTCGTCCCCGTCACCGCAGACCGGCAGCGGGCGATCGGCGCTGAGGGTGACCTCGTGGGCCGTGCTCATGCTGACTTCAGGGCGATTGATGTGCGTGCCGTGTTCGGCCTCGCGCATAAACGAGACGATGGCGCGGCGCGGCACGTCACCGACGATCAGGACGTCAAGCAGTCCGTCGTCAAGCCTCGCCGGCGGCACGATCTGCAGGCCGTGCCCATACGCACCGGAGTTCGCAAGCACGACCATGTGTCCTTTGACAGTGGTAGTCACACCATCGGCGCGAATCGTGTACGTGGCCGCCTTCCAGGTGGAGATCGCGCGAATCGGTGCAAGGCGATAGAGCAGGGCGCCGGGCATCCAACGGTTGCCGTTGATGATCCGGTTCGCCACCGAGTCGATCCCCACGTAGACGTTCCCGGGCACGATCGTGCCGTTGATGTCGAGCACGTCGATCGTCTTGGCCGGGCCGTCCAGCAAGAGCGCGGCGAGGCCGTCGCTGGTCGTCGGTAGGCGCAGTGCGCGGGCCAGGTCGTTGCCCCGTCCGGTCGGTACGATGCCGAGCAGCGTGCCACCGGAGGCGACCGCAGCACCGGCCACGTCACGCACCAGTCCGTCACCGCCGACAGCGACGAGGACATCGCCACGGGCGGCAGCCGCCATCGCCAGGGTGACCGCGTGCTCGCGGCTGCGGGTGATCTGCTCACGCACGGGCGCGCCGGCGTTGCCAATACGTTCGGCGATCGGCGCCCACTGCCTCGCAGCGCGGCCGCCCCCCGAGACCGGGTTGACGAGTGCGGTGAACGAGCGCATGTCTGCCGGCTCAGGCGATCAGGACGCCGGGGTTGAGGATCCCGACCGGGTCGAGGGTGTTCTTCACAGCACGCAGCACCTCGACAGCCAGGGGCCCAATTTCCTGCGCATAGGTGTCGCGGTGGTCGGTGCCGACGCCGTGGTGATGGGTGATCGTCGCGCCGGCGGCTCGGATCGCGGCGTTGACAGCGAGCTTCGCCTTGTGCCATTGGGCAACCGGGTCGGCACCCTGCGCGCACAGGACGGTGAAGTACAGGGATGCGCCCGCTTCGTAGACATGTGAGATGTGGCATAGCACTACCGGAGGCGTGCCCTGTTCGGTGAGGACGGCGGTGAGCGCAGTGGTCACATCTGCGCGCAGGTGCGCAAGGTTGGACCAGAAAGTCGCAGTCTCGAGCGTTTCGACGAAAGCACCCTTGTCCAGCAAGGAATCGCGCAGGTACGGGGCGAGGTATCGGCTGGCGCGCCAGGCCTCGCCGGGCGCGGTGCCCAACGCCTCTCCGCCCGCGGCGGCGATGACCGCTGACGCGGCCGCCCGACGGGACACGACCTCATCCGGTACGCCCTCGTACCCGGCGATTGCCAGACAGCCTCCGGGGCCCGGGCCGCTGCCGTCGCTGGGATCGGCAAGATTGACAGCCGTCTCGGTCTCGTCGGAGAGGCGCACGACAGTCGGAACCGGACCGTCCTGGACGAGCGTGCGCAACGCGGCCGCACCCTGCTCGAACGAGTCGAATCGCCAGCCGTCGTAGGTACGTATTTCCGGTGCGGGGTGCAGGCGCACGGTCACCTCGGTGATCACACCGAACGTCCCCTCCGATCCCATGACGAGTTCGCGAAGGTCCGGTCCTGCCGCGGACTTCTGCGCAGTGCCAAGGGTGATGGTGCCGCGCGGCGTGGCGAGGACAAGACCGACGACCATCTCATCGAAGCGTCCGTAGCCGGCGGATGCCTGCCCGACCGCGCGGGTTGCTGCGTAGCCACCGATGCTGGCGCCCTCGTAGGACTGGGGAAAGTGCCCAAGGGTGAAGCCCTGCTCACCGAGCAGTTGCTCGGCGCGGGTGCTGCGCATGCCGGCCTGCAAGGTGGCGGTGCGTGACTCCGTGTCGATCGCGGTCAGGCCATCCATCCGCCCCAGGTCGAGGGCGATGACCCCATCGAAAGTGTCGCGAACGGGAGCTAGGCCGCCGACCACCGACGTGCCGCCGCTGAACGGGACGACAGCGACTCGATGCTCGCTACAGATCTTGAGTACGCGCAGCACGTCATCGTGCGAGCCGGGGAAGACGACTGCGTCTGGCGCGTCCGAGGCGTCGCCGGAGCGCAGTTTGAGCAAGTCGGGAGTCGACCAGCCACGGGTGTGCGCGACACGGGCGAGCTGTTCTGAGGTCACGTTGCTCGCACCAACGGCTGCTTCGAGTGCCTCGCGCACCCTGGTGGTCAAGGCGATGTCGGGCAGCGTCGCCTCGTCCGGCTCGACCGGTGCCCGTTCGGGAGGGCGCGCGCCGAGGTAACCAAGTGCGGCCTCGGCCGCGGCTGGGAGCGCGACCGTTTTGGTCGGATCGCCCCAGCGGTAGGGACGCATCTGGACGACGGGCAGTTGCGACTCGGTCAACGAAACCTCACAGGGCTAGACGAACGCTGGCACGGTACCCACTCCTACGGGTGCTGATACACTTTGACACATGATGTCGCAGTATCACAAGCCCACAGAGGTCGTGGACGACGACTCCCACGCGGGGACGCGCGCCCCGAACTCGATCCCCGAGAAGCAGATCCTCGACGCGGCTTACGGACTGCTGCTCGCGGTCGGAATGCGCCGGCTGAACATGGCCGACATCGCCCGCAGTGCGAGTGTTTCGCGCGCCACTGTCTACCGCCACTGGCCAAACGTCAACTCTGTCGTCGGTGCCCTGGTCACGCGTGAGTTCGCCGCGGTGACGGCGCATGCATTTTCCACCGATACTGCGTCAGCGCGGGCCGGACTTGTCAGCGCCGTCGTCGACATCGTGCGCTCGATCCGCGTCCACCCACTGATGCGCAAGATCATCGACGTCGATCCCGATTTTCTACTGCCCTACC
Source organism: Thermoleophilia bacterium (assembly GCA_017882555.1). GTDB lineage: Bacteria > Actinomycetota > Thermoleophilia > Miltoncostaeales > Miltoncostaeaceae > CAITWD01. Next base: position 3,427 of record JADGPH010000051.1, on the reverse strand, counting down.
TGGTCACTCGGCGCGGCACGAGCACCACGCACCAGCTGGGTCTGATAGAGATGGCCCTGCATGCCGGCCGTGTAGACGGCTCGATCCGGGCCGGCAAGGTCGCACTGCAGGCACGGGCAATGTGGCTGCTCGCGTGCTCGTTCACGCTCACCGCGCCAGTGCTGGCCGACGAGGTGTCGCTGGAGGACCTCGACGGACAGCTCGCGGAAATCCTCGATCGGTATCTCGCGCCATGACGGCGTCGTTGAACGCAGCACGGCGCGCGCGAGAGCTGGAGTCACTGAGCCGTGAGCCGATCGACGTGCTCGTGATCGGCGGCGGCGTGACCGGTGCGGGGGTGGCGCTCGACGCCGCCGCGCGCGGCCTGTCGGTGGTGCTCGCGGAGAAGCACGACCTCGCATTCGGCACCAGCCGGTGGAGTTCGAAGCTCGTGCACGGCGGGCTGCGCTATCTCGCGTCCGGTGCCATCGACATCGCGCACGAGAGTGCCGTCGAGCGTGGCATCCTGATCGACCACACCGCCCCGCATCTGGTGGCCCCCTTTCCGCAGGTGGTTCCGTTACTGCCGCAGGTCAATCGCCGACATGCCGCCCTGGTGCGAACCGGATTCCTGGCTGGCGACGCGCTTCGCGCTGCTGCCCACACCTCACACCACACGCTTCCACGATCGCGCCGGATCACAGGTGCGCAGGTGCAGCGGTTCGCGCCGACCGTGCGCACATCCGGCCTGCGCGGTGGGCTGCTGGCCTGGGACGGCCAGCTCTACGACGACGCCCGGCTGACCGTCGGAATCGCGCGCACGGCTGCCTCACTGGGTGCGCGGGTGCTGACCAGGTGCGCGGGTGAGCAGGTCACCGGAAGCGGCGCGGTGCTCCGCGACCATCTGAGCGGTGACTCGTACAACGTCGATGCACGCGTGGTGATCAACGCCGCCGGGGTGTGGGCCGGCCAGGTTGCTTCGGGCGTTGAGCTTCGGCCGAGCCGCGGGACACACCTCGTCCTGTCGCAGGACTCTTTCGGCGGGCTCACCGCCGGGCTCACCGTCCCGGTGCCCGGCAGCACCAGCCAGTTCGTGTTCGCTCTGCCCGCGCCCGACAACCGGGTATACGTCGGAATTACCGATGAGGACGCCACGGGCGAGATACCTGATGTTCCGTTGGCGACCGAGGAGGAGATCGACTTCCTGCTCGAGACGGTGAGTTCGGCGTTGCGCTCGCCGCTGACACGGGCCGATCTGCTGGGGACTTTCTCCGGGTTAAGGCCGCTGCTGCACACGGGCGGCGGCAACACGGCGGACATCTCACGGCGCCACGCGGTAATCACCGCCCCAGACGGACTGGTGACCATTGTCGGCGGCAAGCTCACGACCTACCGACGCATGGCCGAGGACACTCTCGACGCAGCACTGGCGGCCTGTGGCATCAGTGCAGCGCCGTGTTCAACGCGGCGGTTGCCCTTGGTAGGCGCGGCTTCTCGCGATGTACTGGCTACTGTGGTCGCGCCGGCTCGACTGGTCCGCAAGTACGGGACCGAGGCCGTCGTGATCGCCAGAGACACCGGACGGGCGGAGGTGATCTGCGAGGGCACAGAGACCACCACGGCCGAACTGCGCTTCGCCGTCCAGCATGAGGGTGCGCTCGACGAGGACGACCTGCTCGATCGCCGTACCCGGATCGGTCTGGACCCGGCCACTCGAGCACGGGCACTCGAGGCCGCGCGGGCCGCGCTCAGTTCGCCGTAACCCGAAGGCACCTTGACCCTGGTCGTCCCGGCCTCCCAGCTGACAGCCGCAGTGGCTGTATGAGGATCTGCCTGGCCCCAACCGCGTATGCGCTCAGCAACTCTCCGCTGAGCACAAAACAGTCCGTGAACGTTCCCTGATGTCCCCTCATGTTCGTGGTCGTTGTCGCGCAGTTAGTTAAGCAAACCCACTGCCGCACACCAGCGGACGCCGACGGCGCCCGGACCTGATCGCGCGCGTGAGTCTGAACCCGGCTTAGTTCCCGTGCAAGGCGTAGTACTACTCCTAGATCGGTCAGAATCGATCGTGACCCCGAACCCGTGAGTCTGAAACACGTCGGGCGCATACCGCCCAACGCACCGGCATCTCTTTCAACGTGCTCGGTTGCACGTGGCTGGTCGCGGCGGGGCTGGACGCACCTGAACTCGATTGAAGCGCAGCGCGTGGTGTCAGTCCACCACCGGTCGCGTACGAGCCGGCGCGAGGATGATGTCAAACCGCGCCCGAGCCCACCCGGCGGCCAGGCCTGTCCGTCCGGCGTCAGGGTACCCGCCAGTCGTTCGTGCTGTGGCTTTCTGTGTGCAGGCCCGCCGAGCGGCTCAGTGGAGGCGACTGGCGCGGCCACTTCAGCCTTTCAAGACGCGGCGTTCTTCCTCAGACAATCCGCCCCCGGTGGCCTGGCGAGACTCTATGGCCCATCTCAAGCAGGTCTCAGCGACCTCGCAACGATGGCAGACGGCCTTCGCCTTTTCGATCTGGAGAAGCGCTGGACGGGTAACCCCGGTCGGGAAGAACAACTCGGGGTCCACGTCCAAACAGGCAGCGACGTCACGCCAAGTCATCGAGATCGCGCTCCTCGAATGGAGGCTCAGCGACTGGGGAGTCAGTTCACGCGCATCGTTCGGTGTCACTGTGGTCCTCCGGTGTCACTGTGGTCCTCCGGTGTCACTGAGGTCGGGCAGCGGTCAACGTCAGTTTGTGAGATTTGGTCGGAGTGCTACGTCGCGGGGAAAGTTCCTGCCCGCAGAAGCGCCCCCGGTAGTCCCTTACCCAACTTCTGTTCCAGCCAGGCGGTCGTGTCGACGAGCTCTCTGAGGTGGAGACCGGTTGCGACGCCTGTGCGGTCGAAGAGGTAGACGAGGTCTTCGGTCGCCACGTTGCCTGTGGCGTTTGGAGCGAAGGGGCATCCTCCCGTGCCGCCGATGCTGGCATCGAGAACAGCCACGCCCGTCTCGACTGCCGCCACCGCGTTGGCCACGGCGGTGTGCCTGGTGTCGTGCAGATGGAGCCGCAGTGGAGTCCCGGCTCCAGCAAGCTTCCTGGCAAGTCCCAGCCGCTGGGTAATCTCGTGTGGCACCGCCACACCGATGGTGTCGGCCATGGCCAACTCGTCGGGGCCGGCGTCGAGCACCCCCGCAATGACGTGACGGAGCCGTTCGATGGGGACCTCGCCCTCGAAGGGGCAGCCGAAGGCGGCGCCGATGGTGACTGTGGACATCACGCCAGCGGTGCGCGCGTCGGCTACCAATCTGGCGGCTTCTTCCACCGACTGTTGGGTAGTCATGCCTTGGTTTCGGCCGCAGAAGGTGTCGGTGGCGACGACGACGATGTTGATCTCGTCCACCCCCGCAGCGAGGGCCCGGTCCAGTCCTCGGGCGTTCATGACCAGGCCCGCGTAGCGCACTC
>JADGPH010000267.1 GCA_017882555.1 Thermoleophilia bacterium | reverse complement strand
CCGGCGCACTCGACGAAGATCCGCTCAGCAGCGCCGACGGCCGCGACTGGGCTGTGCGCGACTACCGCACCCACCTCCAAGCCGTCCTGAAGCGCAGCCCGGCAACCGTCAACAACGCGCTCGCTGCCGTCGACGACTTCTACATCCGCCGCGGCCTCGGACCCGCGAGCGCCGCCCGAATCGAGATCCCGGCCGCCGCGCCGCGAGCGCTCGACGCACGCGCCCAGCTCCGCTACCTCCGAGCCGTCCAAGCCTGCCCGTCGCCACGCGACCAGGCGCTCGCGCTGGTGCCGTTCTACGCCGGCGTGCGGATCAGCGAGATCCTCGAGCTCGACATCGACGACGTCGCCCTCTCCGCCCGCAAAGGCGTCCTACGAATCCTCGGCAAAGGCGAACGCGTCCGTCACGTCCCGATCCACCCACAGCTGCACGCCGCGCTCGCAGGCTGGCTCGCCGAGCGCACGGACTGGCCCGGCGGCAAAGACAGCCCCGCGCTGTTCCTCAACCAGCGCGGCCACCGACTCAGCGTCCGTGGCGCCCACGACATCATCACCGGCATCGCCGCGGCCGCCGGCCTCGACGACGACACGACCGTCCACATCCTCCGGCACACGTTCGCGACCACGCTCGTGCGCGGCGGCACCGACCTCGTGATCGTCGCCGAGCTGCTCGGCCACGCCCGCCTCGAAACGACCCGCGGATACACCCGCCCCAGCGCAGAAGACCGCACACGAGCCCTCGACCTGCTCCTCACCGACAAATAGGCCGCGATCAAGGGCGATCAGCGGTCCTACTACACCTTTTGGGCTTATCTTGGCTGTACCCCGAGCGATCACGAGCTCTGAGCGGAGATGGTCGGCCATCGCCCAGCCGACGATCCGGCGGCTGTAGCAGTCCATCACCGAGGCCAGGTACAGCCACCCTTCCCAGGTCCTCCGGATGTAGGTGATATCCGCGCACCACAGGCGATTGATGGTGGTCGGGTCAAAGTCTTCACCGTGTTAGCTAGCTTGACGGCAGTATGTCCATGTGGTAGAAGAACTGCACAGTTAGAGCGCCCAGGGATTGGGAGCGGTTTCGTGCACCTTCCTCGGCGCAACCGGTGGGCATGGCTTGTGGCTCGCTTTGACCTTTGATCGTGGCCACAATTGGTTAACCTCAACTAGCCGGGGGCATTATGCCTGCAAAAGCGCCAACGAGAAGCCGTCGGGCGGGTGTTGGCCAAGAGTCTGAAGGCGTGGATGGCGGCGTCGTCCGCGCGGACGTACTCAACTCGAAGTCCGTGATCGAGGCGACCGAGGTCGGGGTGATGGGCGGCCCTAACGGGGGCGGTGCCGACAAGTTCACCGATAACGGCGGCCAGATGATTCAGGTCGTTCAGCTTTACCTCATCTATTGGGGAGCGGCGTGGTCGGCAAGCCCGCCGCCCACGCCCACGTCGTCGCAGATCACCTCCGCCTGCCAAACGATGATTCAAGGGCCGTACATGCCCGGGCTTGCTCAATACCGCGGGCTCGGCCGGGGGTTTGTCCGCGGGTCGGTCGTAATCACGTCGTCTAATCCACCGAACGGCTTCACGGATGCGAATGTCTCGAGTTTTATCGATGGTCAGTTGAATGCGGGGACGATTCCCGTCCCCGACGTCGACAACCAGACGCTCTACATGGTGGTCATGCCCCGGGGGGTCTCGGCAAGCAATGCGAACTTCATTGGCGAGCACACGTATTACACGAGGTCCGGTCAGCGGATCCATTTCGCATGGATCACAAACTCGGGGAGCTTGGGTGCGTTGACAACGATCATCAGCCACGAGCTGGTGGAGTCTGTGAGCGACCCTGAGGGCAGCGCCTTGCTCGGAGTCGCCGGCACGTGCAGCCAGGGCGGTTGGTGCGAGATCGGGGATGTATGCAGCTCAACCGCCGCGGTCGACGGGGTGACGGTCCAGTCGTTCTGGTCGAACCAGGCGGCACAGTGCGCCGTTCCCGCATGGCCAAACCGGGTCTACCCGCGGATCGGTGTCCAGTGGACGGGGACGGTCGCCGCGAGCGCTTCCCAGCGCTGGTTCACCTTTAATTGGCCGGAGTGGGAACGGGTCGAGTGGCGAATGCTGCCGACAGTGCCGCGCCCGGGTGCTCCCCAGCTCACCTGGGATGTTGCGATCGAGCGTGCGACTGGCAACTACCTCACCTATTGGATTACGGTCACCAATCTCACCAGTCAACCCGTGCCGTTCGAGGGCCGCTATTGCGTGCTCGGCCGGACCTGATCATTCCGCTACACACGAGGAGCCGACAATGCCAACTGGAGTGCAGTTCCGTGGCACTCTCGCCCCAAACCAGACGCAGCGCTGGTTCACCTACAACTGGTCCGCAGTTCAGCACGTCCTATGGGAAGTCGTTCCCGACACCGCCCGACCCGGCGCGGCCGAGGTTAGCTGGTCCGTCGGAATCGAGCGCGCTGACCCGGCACACGTCACGTATTGGATCACGATCAATAACCTAACCAACGCTTCGGTCCAGTTCGAGGCAAGGTACGCGATCGTCGCGTGAGGGAGATGGACATGCGATTTGTTTTTGAGATCCCTGATCAACTCGTTCCGGTGACGAGCGATACCGCAACCCCCGGCTCGGCAAGCGACGCCATCTCCGGCGGGGCTGCCCCTGCGCCAATCGCTGTGGCGGGATTGTCGGTAGACGCGTCCTCTGCTGGCGAGGCGGAACATCCCAGTGGTGGGGTCGCCATTGCGAACGGCTCGGGCTCCGCGATCGATGGGGGGGCAAGCCACGCCGGGTGAGCGTCACGATGTCTTGACGGACGGCACGTACCTCGAGAGTCTTGAGTCCAATCGGCCCCAAGCCAACACAGTTGTGAACGCACAGTGAGCAATGCGGGTGGACGGCAGTGCTGTTACCGGATCAACAGGCTTCCTCCACGTTCTGGGTGGGTCAGGCAGTGACGGGCCCGGCGTTGAGCTTGCCGACGATGAGGTAGATCATCGCGATGAAGTTGCGGTTGGAGCGGTACCCACGATAGCCGGCGGGGGAACTGCTGTCGTCGCCCGCGTGTCCAGCACCCCGGGCAGATCGCACATCGCCGAAAGGACCCCCGGCGGCCTCCGCGGTCGCCCCGAACTCGATCGTCTCGCACAGCATTGGCACGAACGCTCGTACCGACGCGAACCGGTCTACCAACGCGCTGCGCCACTCCCCATCAGGGTCCGCGTCCGGTGGCTGCGCCACCTCGATCAAGTGGGCGACCGCTGCGCGCAGTTCCGCGCGCGATACCTTGCTCTCGATCTCCTCCCAGATCAGCTCAAGCGGGGAGCTGCTCCTCTTGATCGAGCGCGTCGAGGAGCACCTCGACCGCGGCGGCCAGCTTCCCCGCGTCCTTCGAGAGCCGCGGGTAACGGCGGAGCTTCTCTTTGCGGGACTCCCGCGCCGCGCGAGCCAGCAGATCATTGGTCATCAGCACGTCGAACAACTCGAGCGCGTCGTCAACGGCCTTTGCCCCCAACGACCACACCGTCGCTACCAGCGTCGCGAGCCTCCGCGGATCAGGGTGACGGCGCAGCGCAGGCGCCTTCGCCGCCATGCCGTAGCGCGCAAGCGCCACGACGCGCCGATGCGGGACCGCGCTCAGATCCAGGTCATCCAACCCGAGATCTGCGATCTCCGACACCCGTTTCAACGCGCGCACCATCCCCGCGCCCGACGTCACGGTCTCGCCCTTGCGCATCCGGTCAAGCTCCGAGTGCCGCGCACCGTCAGGCACCTCCAACAGCCGCCCCAACCGGCGCGCCTGCCCAGGGCTCGCGGCCTGCGCAAGCTCGGTCCACACGCGCATCGTCGCCGCGTCACGGGGTCTACGGAGAGTTCGTGCGAAAAGCGCGATAGCGTTGGTCATCCCCAGAAGATCCCGGTCGGATCTCGATCGATCTCTTCGAGCAGCCTCGCGATCTCGGTCGTCGGCGCCGTGTATTTGTAGCGGTGCCAGCGGTGGTTGCGG
>JADGPH010000050.1 GCA_017882555.1 Thermoleophilia bacterium | reverse complement strand
TGCGATCCGAGTCCGGGAATCACCCCGAACGCGACCACCTCAAAGACCCCTCCCAAGGTGTCGTGATCTTGACCGGCACGCTTGACCGCGTCGCGCATCGCCGCGGACGCGGCGGCGTCAAGACAACGTACCGGACTCTCGTCGACACCGGCAAAATCCTCGAGGCGCAGGTCCTGCCCATACGGGACGCTGACCGACCCGATCCGCACAACGTGACTGCGAATCGCCATCCCGTACCGCCGCAACAGGGCCTTCGCGACCCCACCCGCGGCAACCCGCGCCGCCGTTTCCCGGGCACTCGCACGCTCCAGAATCGGCCGCAGATCCTGACCTTCGTACTTCATCATCCCGGCCAGGTCAGCATGGCCGGGCCGCGGGAGCGTAATTGGCTCGACCGGAGCGCTGGGCTCCCACACCGCCATGCGGTCCTCGGCCCAATTCGGGAAGTCCAAGTTGGGAATCTCGAGCATGAGAGGACTGCCAATGGTCCGTCCGTGGCGCAAACCGCTCTTGACATGCACCCGATCGCGCTCAATCTTCATGCGGCCGCCGCGACCGTACCCCAGCTGCCGACGCGCGAGGTCCGCGTCGATATCCTCGGGCACGAGCTCCAGTCCGGCCGGAAGCCCCTCCATGATCGCGAAGAGCGCCGGCCCGTGTGATTCTCCGGCTGTGCGATAGATCAGGGCCATGAACCCAGAAGTCTATCGCCCCGACCGGCGCCGCGCGGGGAACTGACAGAAACTGGCCTGTACGTACGACCCTTGAGAATGAAAAGTCTCCCGCACAATGGGTCTTTTCTCCACCCGGTTGTCCGCGCAGCGCACCGTTGTCCGCGACAACGGCCTCCGTCCGCGTCATACTCCAGCCAGGACTCCGACTTAGGGGTGTGACCCGAATGACCGAGACAAGGCCGCAGTCTGTTACCGCTGAGCTGGAGCGGGCACGCAACGACTACCTCGCCGTTTCCCGCGGCGCGCACCTGTATTCCTCGCCGATGGACCACGAGGAGGCAGAACGTCGCGCATGGGAACGCCTGGAACTCGCGCTTGCCGCAGCCCAAGAGGCAGAGCAACAGACCGCCGGGTCCGCCTAGTGTGAGCACACGGACGCGGAAACTCCGGAGCGGTGTCACAGCACATCGTGCGCGGTGACACCGCTCCGGAGTTTCCTCGTCCGATTCTTCTAGGCCGGGTGCACGCTCAGCAAGTGCACGACAACGCTCGTGTGGGCGGTCCGATTCTCCAAGGTGAGCGACTTCCCCACCTTGATGGTGACCGACGCGGCTCCGTTGGCCATCAGTGCACCGTTGAGTGCGAGCACGACCTGCGATGTGGTGATTGACCGCACGGTGAACTGCTGGGTATCCGGTGGGATCGCATCACCGACCAAGGCCACGACCGGCACGCCATCGATGTCGAATTCCGCTGCCAGCGTTTGCAGCGGGGGTGCCGTGGTGGTCCCCGGACTCGACGGAACCGTCGCCGGTGTTCCAGTGGCACCCGAGGACACCGCCGTTGTCGGTCCGCTTCCCAACGAGATCGGCGCGGTCGTCGTGGGAGACGTACCGAACGACAGACTGTTGGAGTTCGAAGGCGACGCGTTCGAGACGATCTGGACGAACCCGTCGCGGGGCTTCCCGAACGCAGACAAGCTCGAGAGGGTGCCGCTCGTTTGTGATGGCCCGGTGGCCGTCGCCGACCCGTACAGCTGCGCGGTGGGAATCGCGCTCACGGCGGGCGCTGGCGTCGTCGCCTGCGGAATCCCGGAACTCGCGGCGGTCGTGCCCTGCGCGCCCCCTCCCGAACCGGACTGACCGAAGATGTACCACAGCCCGACCACGCCGACGACAGCGGCGCCGGCGATCACATACCGGCGGTTCATCCCAGACCCCCTGCGCTCGCGGGCGTTTTTGTCGTACTCGAGGGCGCGGCCGATCCTGTCGTGCTCGGGGCCCCCGAGGGGCTTGACGAGGACGCGGCAGTTGTCGTCGGGGCATTCGAGAACGCCAACAGCTGCAACGTCACCGCAACGCTGTTCGGGTCGGTGGTGGGGCTCCCGCTGTTTGACCCGCTTGCCAACGTCATCTGCACCGACGTCTCCGCAAACAGACGGCCGTTGATCGTCAGATCCCCACGCGTGGAGACGACCACCTGGCGATGGACGCGATACATGAAGTCATCGACGTTGAAGAAACGCCCCACGACGTTGACCTCGTAGTCGGTCGCGGTCAGGTTGTTGACCGGAGTCGTCGAGACGGTGCGGAATTGTGAGAGCGCAACGTTGGACGCGGTCGCGAGCTTCTGCAGTTCGAGAATGATACCTGGGGTCTGAGTCCCCACGGGAACCGCCTTGGCCAAACCGAACGCTTTGCGCAGTTGTGCGGGCTGCCCGGCGACGAGCGCCTCCAGTTGAGCGAGCTGGCTCCGATCTGCACCGATCACCGTCTGGACGCCTTGCAGTTGTCCACCGAGAGCGGTCTCCCGAGACCGTGCGGGCGCGATCACCGCCGCGTAGAGGATCAGCATCAGGCCGACGATCGCAACGGCACCGATCATCATCCACTGGCGTGCGGAAAAGTTCACGGGGTCCGCCTTTGCGCTAGGACACCCGTCGAGACCGATGCCCCGGGACCGACCGCGGTCAGTGTCGCGACATCCTGGGCCGACGGATCGATCGGTACGTCGATGGTGAACGCGACGATCGTCTTTCCGGACGTGACCGTCGCCTGCGCGGACGCCAAGCGCGGCTCACCCAAACCGGGCACCGCCGCCAACCGCACGAGCAGATCGGCGACTTGGCGTTGCGTAAACGCATCCCCGACGATGTGAAGTCCTTGAGGTGCCGACGCATTTGCCTGCCCAACGGTCCCCGGCGCCGTCGCCGCAGGTGCCGCCGCCGCGTTGGTCGTCGGCAACGACCCGTTGATCGTGCTCACCGAGACCCCCGACGGCAACACGGTCACCACGTTGCGCACCAGGCGCTCCCAGTCGACCCGCGAGGACGCCAATTGCGCGACCGTGCCCTGACGGGCGGCGACCGTCTGTTGCCGCTGGCTGTAGACCCCGAGCGCAGCGATTTGCTGATCGAGGGCTCCCTTTTGCACCTGCGCTTGGTCGAGTTGTGCCGCCACCGAATCCGCCGACTGGCTCGCCGAGTACCCCCACCAAGCCATGGCACCGACCGCAACGACGGCTCCGATCACCAGCACGCGCGAGCGCCGGTCCGACAGGCTTGCCCCAACCCCTTGGGTTGTTGGCAGCAGATTGACGGCCTTCATCGCTGACCTCCCGCGCCGTCCAGCGCCAGGCCGATCGCCACCGACGCGCGGTGGGCCATCGCGATCGACATCCCGCCTCGATCGTCCAACTGGCTCGCGGCGTCGCCAATCTCGACGTCCATGCCCAATCCTTGCTGTAGGTACCGATCGAGCCCCAAGCACAGCGCGGTGCCGCCGGACAAGATCACCCGATCGATACTTCGGGAGAACTCCTGGGAGCGGTAGTAGTCGAGCGATCGAACGACCTCACGCACCAACGGGCGCGCGGCAACCGCCAGCGCATGTTGCACCTCCGCGATCGTCTCGAGATCCCAATCACCATGCGGATCGCCCAGCAACCCGCAGGTAATCTTGAGTGCTTCGGCCTGCTCGGTCGAGCACTCCATGCGCTGGGCGACGGCCTGGGTGAGTGAGGATCCACCGAAGTTCACCAGACGCGTGAAATGGCAGTTGCGATCCACCGAGACGATGACATGGGTCACCTCGGCCCCGACGTGCACGATCACCTGCGCCTCGGTGTCCGGGGACCCCTCGTCAAGCACCGAGGCGGGCGGCATCAGCGCGCGCAGAACCGCGAACGCTTGAAGGTCGATCCCGACCGGCTGCAAGCGCGCGTGCCGCACCACCCCGACAAGCTGGTCAATCATCTCGCGGTGGGCGGCAACCACCACAAACCGCTCACGCTGCCCTTGCTCGGTCGCGAACAGCCCGATCGGCTGGAAGTCCATCACGGCCTGATCGAGTGGGATCGGCATCTGCTCCTGCGCTTCGAAGGCGACAGCCGCTCGGCGTTCACGTGGATCGCTTATGACCGGGAGGTCGATGACCCGCACGAGCACCCGCTGGTTGGCGATCCCCAAATGGACGCGGCGTCCCGAGAATCCGGCCGTCTTCCAGCTTCGCCGCACACACTCGGCGAGCTCCTCGGGCTCAAGGATCTCGCCGTCCTGGAGGAGCCCACTGGGAATCGGTTCGACACTGGCGTTGGTCAGACTGACCCGATCGCGCGTGGTGGAGACCTCCACCGCCGCGATCGCGCTTGACCCCAGATCGAGTGCAACAACATTGCTCATCAGTTTTGACGTCCGTCTCGGTTCACAGCGATCTCCGCCTTAGTTGAGCCCGGTGGTGTACCAGCTGACCATGGCGGGACCCCAGAGCAGCCCCGCGACGGCACCCGCAGCCAAGAATGGCCCGAATGGAACGGCCATCTTGCGCGCCGCCGACCCGTGTCGCGCGATCATGAGGACACCCAGAAGCGCGCCCGTGCCAAACGCGATGCCCATCGCCGGGATCACCGAGAGCCCAAGCACGCCACCCAATAACAGGGCGAACTTTGCGTCCCCGAGTCCCATACCACCGGGAAACATCAGCCACAGCACAAACAGAAAGCCTCCGGCCCCGACCGCTGCGACAACGGGCACCCACCAGTGTCCCGGACGGGCCACGATCGCCAACACGAGACCGATCGCCGCGGCGGGCAACACGATCACGTCGGGAATCAGCTGGTGCTGAAGGTCGATCGCCACGACGGGCACGATCACCATCCCCAGCAGCGCCGCAGCGGCACCCGTCGGAGTTGCACCGAAATGTGCGATCGCGCCAGCAGCCAGTAGTGCCGTCGCCGCCTCAATTGCGGGATAGCGCCAGTGAATCCGACTCCCGCAGCCGTGGCATGTCCCGCGTTGCCACAACCACGACCCGACCGGCACGAGCTCCCGTGGGCGCAGGGTGCGATCGCATCCCGTGCAGTGCGAGCGGGGCGCCACAAGCGACTCGCCGCGGGGCCAGCGCCAGACAAACACCGTCCAAAAGGAGCCGACCGCCAGACCGAGGCCTCCGGCCAGGGTTGTCCACCACCACAGCGGCACGGATGCGGATGCGTTCACGCTCACGGCTTGATCACGATCACGTCGTAGACAAACAGCGAGCGCGATGCCGATGCGGCGGCGTCCATCACGTGGGCCGCGTCAATCGGGGCATACAGGCGCAAATGCTGGGTGCCGGTGTTGAGGTTGGCCCGCAGCCTCACCGAGAAGCGAGACTTCCTGGGCACACGGACTAGATTGGCCCAGCCCGTCGAGGTGGACCGCTGAATCCATGCGGGGCGCAGCGGGTAGACGAACCCGGAGGCAACGAACGCGGCATGGCGGACAACCTTGGAGCGCGAGAGGGTAAACGATACGCGCGGCACCACGCTCACGTCGAACGGGGCCGTGCCCTGATCGATCGGCAGCGGTCCGGTCCAGCGCAGCCGCCAGTCGGCGCTGCGGGTCATCACCAACGAAAATGCAAACCGACCGGTGTCGCTGCCGATCACCTGGCCGACACGCGAGTAGGTCGAGCTCGGATAAAGCCGCCGCTCGACAATCAGCGTGGGACGCGTGACCGGATTGCCGTTGCTCACCAACTGGCCGGCAATCGTCACGCGCGCGCCGTACTGGACCCGGGACGGGATCGAGTTGAGGTTGATCTGCGGCGGGAGCTCGCCCGCAAACGACCGCGTCCTGCTCCATGGACCGGTGTCCGTATTACACAGTTGGGCACGCACACGCCGATAACAGATGCCGGCATGTGTAATTTGCTGACCCGTCGCGACGTACGCCGTTTGTGCGGTGTTCGCCACCCCGGGAGCCGATGGCGGGTCTGTGGCGAATGCCGAAATGGAGTTCGTGGTCGCCGGGGCAAGTGGCCGCGCAGCGCGAACGGCACCTGTGGCTGTCACGGCCTGGCTGGCTCCGGTGCCCGCGGCGATCAGCGCCGCAGCGCACCCCATCGCACCCACGATCGCCGCGCGACGCCGGCCAACGCGTCCAGGCGCGCGAGCGGGAATTGCCACGCGTTGTCCAGCCGGGCTCGGGTCAGTCTGAGGGGCAAACTTGGAAGCTGGTGGCTGACTCACAAACAGTGTCCTTGCGAGGCTCGAGAGATGATCCGAGGCGGACAAGCTCGCCTCACGACCTCGTTATCGGCGGCGGATCCAAAAACACTGAGGTTTCGGGCGCAGCTTTTTGGCCGTATTCCCGCACCTCGGCGCGTGAGGTCACCGCTGTCACCACGCCACCGCAATTCCCACCGCACCGCCGCAACGACTATGGGCCCGCCGAAGCGGGCCCATAGGGTTCCTTCATGACTGATGTGGCGGGTTGGGCTCTACCAGGTGCAGCCCACGGGCACGGAACACGTCCGCGCCACCGGCGGCACGTTCCCCGTGTTTTTGGTGTAGATGAAGGTCGTGCCACTCTTGCTGACGGTCGTCAGCACGTAACCAGTGGCGCTGTCCACCACCTGCACCTGACTCAACGCTGCCGAAGCAGCGGTGGCCTGGAAGGTGAAGGCGGGCTCGATCGCCGTCAGCATGGCCGGTGTAATGGCCGCGTAGGACTGGGTGCTTGAGAACGCAGCTTCCATGTCGCTTGCGGTGTTCCGCAGAAGCGACTCGGCGGCTGCATCGTTTGCCTTGCCCTGCTGACCGAGGAACGTCGGGATCGCGATCGCTGCCAAGAGGCCGATGATGATCACAACCACGAGGAGTTCGATCAGGGTAAAACCCTTTTGCCGCTCAACGCGGTTCCGGAGTCTGTTGATCATCTGGTCTCCTCCAAGAGAACGAGTGCGCCGACGTGGGATCTGCTTCACGCGAATCCTTGCGTCAGCACTTTGCATCTCTTAGATCGACCGTCATGCACGTTTCTTAACAACCGCGCACAAATAAATTCACACAGGGTCGCCCGCTAGTCTGCACGCCTATGGCTGACACCCCATTGACGTCCCCAATCGTGCTTGTCACCGACGGTGCCTGCTCCGGCAATGGAACTGCGAATGCCCGGGGCGGCTGGGCGGCGATCCTCACCGATACGACCGGCCGCGAACGGGTGCTGACCGGCGGGGAGGTACCCTCGACAAACAACCGTATGGAGTTGATGGCCGCCCTCGAGGGGCTGGCGGCGGCCCCAGCCGGCGCGAACATCGAACTGGTGACCGATTCGACCTATTTGGCAAACGCGATCTCGCAGGGTTGGCTCGACGGCTGGCAGCGTCGCGGGTGGCGCACCGCCGCAAAGCAACCTGTGGCCAACCGCGAACTCTGGGAGCGGATGATTCGCGAACTTGCCCGGCATGCCCGGGTGCGCACGACCCTGGTGCGAGGCCATACCGGACATGACGCCAACGAGCGCGCCGACCGTCTCGCCCAGCAGGCCGCGCTTGAGGACTCCCCGCCCCAGGACACCCCTGCGCCGCAACGACCGGCGGGACCGCGATCGGCGGGCGACGACGCGCAGCTGGGCTTTTCCTTCGACCCATAACCGCGGGCACGGCGCGCGCGCCCGACCCCTGCCACACTGAGTGGCATGCAGCCCTCAATCCCGCTGGGTCGAATCGCCGGAATCCCTATCAGCGCCAATTGGAGCCTGGTCGCGCTGATGGCGCTGCTGGTCTGGGATCTCAAGAATGGCGTGTTCCCCGCCAGCGACCCCGGACAATCGGGGGGCGTCTATTTGCTCATGGGCGTCGCGGCGGCCGCATGTTTTGTCCTCGGTATTCTTCTGCATGAATTCGGACATGCCCTCCAAGCCCGGCGTGAAGGCATGACGATTCACAGCATCACCCTGTGGCTGTTCGGTGGCGTTGCCCGCTTTGACGGGTTCTTTCCGACCGGCGCGGCCGAGTTGCGCATCGCCCTCGCCGGACCCGCGGTGTCACTCGTCCTCGGCTTCGGACTGCTGGGAATCGCACAGGTCTCAGCCGTGCCGCTCGCGGTACAGACGGTCATTTGGTGGCTGGCGATCATCAACATCATCCTGGGGGCGTTCAACATGCTTCCCGCGTTGCCCCTCGACGGCGGGCGCACCCTCCGCGGAACCGTGTGGGCGATCACGGGGAATCTCGATCGGGCCACGCACACGGCGCTGCGGGTCTCGCGGGTCGTCGCGCTCGGCCTGATCGCGGGCGGAATCATGTTTGCCGTCGGATCCGGTAATGCGATCGGCGGCATCTGGCTCGCAGTCATCGGCGTCTTCGTGCTCCAAGCGGCGGCCGCCGAACTTCGAGCGAGCACGGTCGCCCCACCGACGGGCGCGCGACAGATTCGGGACGTGATGCACCCGTTCACGGCGAGCCTGACACCCAACACCCCGATCAGCGAACTTGCGGCAGCGGTCGCAAGCGCCCCGCCCGGCACCGCCTACCCCGTCATCGATGACGGCGAGGTCGTTGGACTTCTCGTGTGTGACGTCATTGCTGCCCTGCCGCCGGACCGACACGCCCGCGCACGGGTGGCTGATCTGATGATCGCGCGGCGCGATCTCACCCTCATCGACCCGGAGACCACGGTCGCGACCGCCCGTGAGGCCGTTTCCCGGGACCGCTGGGGACGTGCGCTCGTCGTCGACGGCGGGATCCTTATCGGCATCGTCGATCTGGTCGATCTGACGGGCCGTCGGTTCGCCATCTAGCCGAG
>JADGPH010000049.1 GCA_017882555.1 Thermoleophilia bacterium | reverse complement strand
TTGCTGGATGCGCGCGGGGTGATCAGCGTGACCGAACGCGGGGCCTATATCTGGCGCGTGCGCGCTCTTGCCGCCAAGGTCGCGGCTGCGTATCTCGCCCCAAAGTCCGAGGCTGCTGATGCCTGATTTGCTGATTGAGATCGGCTGCGAGGAACTTCCGGCCTCAGCGTGTCGCGAGGCGATCGCCCAGGTGCCGAAGCTGCTCGCGGATGCCCTGTCGTTCCAGCGGCTGCCCGGGGCCCCGGTAGAGGTCATGGTGGGGCCACGCCGCATCGCGATGGTGGTGCACGATCTGCCTGTCGAGCGCACAGGTCGCACGCGCGAGGTGCGCGGACCCGCCGAGCAGGCGGCGTTTGGTTCGGATGGGGCGCCGACACCGGCCGCGACGGGGTTCGCTCGCGGCCAGGGGGTTGCGCCGGAAGATCTGGTGCTGCGTGCAACCGGCGAACGACGGTTCGTCTACGCGCTGATCGTTGAACCGGCGGCCGCGACGGTTGCCCTTGTGCCCGACATCGCGCGCGCCGTCGTCGATGGCATTCGCTTTTCCAAAAACATGCGCTGGGGCGACGGAACAGGATTGCGCTTCTCTCGCCCGGTGCGCTGGCTCGTGGCCAAGCTCGGCGATGAGACGGTGTCGTTTGAGCTTCACGGCATCCGCGCCGGCGATATCACTCAGGGGCACCGCTTCCTCGGTGGGCCCGTGGCGATACCGTCGGCCGATGGCTACCGCCAGGCGCTGCGTGAGGTCGGTGTGATTGCCGATCACGTCGAGCGACGCGCCGAGATCGTGGCGGAACTCGATGCCATTGCGGCGGCAAGCGGGTGCACATGGCGAGATCCCGGGGCGAAGCTCGAAGAGGTCCTGTTTCTGGTCGAGCACCCAAGCGCGATCATCGGCGACATTCGGCCTGAACATCTCCGCCTGCCGGAGTGCGTCCTGGTGACCGCGATGCAGTCACACCAACGCTATTTCCCGCTCGAGCGCGGCGACGGGTCCCTCGAGCCGCGCTTCTTGGCCATCTCGAACGGTGATCCGGCCTATGCCGAGATCATCACGCGGGGAAACGCAGACGTCCTCGACGCACGGCTGCAGGACGCGGCGTTTAGCTTCGATCGCGATCGTGAAGCGGGCCTTGCCGCGCTGAATGACCGCCTGGATGCCATCGTGTTCCACAAGCGGTTGGGGTCGATGGCCGACAAGCGCGATCGCCTGACTGCCGGTGCGTGGGAGATCGCGATCGCCGCAGGCCTCGGAGCCGATGCCGCGGAGCTCGCCGCCCGCGCGGGCGCCTTGGCCAAGGTTGACCAGGGTGCGGTGCTCGTCGCCGAGTTCGCGGAGTTGCAGGGGTACGTCGGGGCCGAATACGCGGCGCGCGAGGACGAGGACGAGGCGGTCGTCGTCGCGGTGCGCGAGCACTACCTGCCCGAGGGCCCAGACTCGCCGCTGCCGTCCACCGCCATCGCTGCGTGCGTCGCGTTGGCGGAAAAGATCGACAACCTGGTCGGTGCCTTTCTGGTGGGCGACATCCCCAGCGGCTCGAAGGATCCATACGGGTTGCGCCGTGCCGCGGCCGGGCTCGTTCGGGTCGTGCTCGATCGCAATTGGGACATTGCCCATGCGCCGCTGCTCGAGGCCGCGGCGGTCCGCCTGCAGGCGGATGGGACCGACCTTCCCATCGACCACGCCACCGCGCTGGCCCAGCTGGATGATTTCATCGCCGATCGTGTCGCGTTCCAGCTCTCGGAGGAGGGTGTGGGCGCGGAGTCCGCGTCCGCGGCCCACGGGGCGGGACTCGGCAGCATTGTCGCGACCATCGAGTGGGCCAGGGCCCTCGAGCGGGCCCGCGACGATGCGGGGTTCTGGGCGGCCTGGACCGCGTCCACACGACTCGTACGCCTTGGCGCTCGGGCTGAGGACCCCGGCGCACTATTTGTCTCGGCGGGCGAGCCCGGCGAAGACGCGTTGGATGCCGCGCGCACCTCGGCCGGGGTGGTTGTCGCCGCGGCTCGCCACGAGCGCGATCTGGCGGCGGCGCTTGCCGCGGCACAACCCCTCGCCGCGGCCGTAGATCGGTTCTTTACCGATGTGTTGGTCAACGCGGATGATCCTGCGGTCAGGGCCCGGAGATATGCGTTGGTGCGGGCGACCGCCGAGGTGTTTGGCGGGGTCGCGGACTTCACCAAGGTGACCGATCAGAGAGGTCAACGATGAGCGCGACGGCGTCCAGAAAGCGCGTCTACGATTTCGCTGAGGGCTCGCGAGACATGCGGATGCTCCTCGGCGGCAAGGGCGCCAACGTCGCCGAGATGACTCGTCTGGGTCTGCCGGTGCCGGGCGGATTCACGATTACGACCCGGGCCTGCATCGACTATTTGTCGGCCGATCACACGATGCCTCCCGGGCTCGGTGACGAGATCACCCGGCACCTCCAGAGCCTTGAGGCACGCACGGGCAAGCGATTGGGCGACGCCGACGATCCATTGTTGGTCTCGGTGCGCTCGGGTGCGCCGGAGTCGATGCCGGGCATGATGGATACGGTCCTGAACCTCGGGCTCAACGACGCCTCGGTGCGCGGGCTGGCGGCCCGCACCCGGAATCCGCGCTTCGCCTACGACTCATACCGTCGATTTATCCAAATGTTCGCCGATGTCGTGGAGGGCGTCGAGCGCAGCTTGTTCGAGGATGCGCTTTCGGATCTGAAAGCCGCCCGCGGTGTCACCCAGGATGTCGAGCTTGAGGCCGACGATCTGCTCGAGTTGGTCGCGACCTACAAAGCAATCTTTCGCGAGAACAAGGGCGAGGACTTTCCCCAAGAGCCGCGCACACAGCTCGATGCGTCCATCCGGGCCGTGTTTGAGAGCTGGGACAATCGCCGCGCCCGCGACTATCGGCGCGTCAATCGGATACCGGACGATCTCGGAACCGGGGTCAACGTGCAGCAGATGGTCTTCGGCAACACCGGGCCACGCTCCGCCACCGGCGTGGCCTTTACGCGCAACAACACGACCGGTGAGGCGGGCGAGCCCTTTGGCGAGTTCCTGATCAACGCGCAGGGCGAAGACGTCGTGGCCGGCATTCGGACCCCGGAGCCGCTGGCCCAATTGCGGGCGCACCTTCCCGAGGCGTACGACCAGCTCGTCGCGACGATGGCCCTGCTGGAGAAGACCTACCGCAACATGCAGGACGTGGAGTTCACCATCGAAGAGGGGCAGCTCTACATGCTGCAGACCCGCAACGGGATGCGGAGCGCCGAGGCGATGCTCCGGATCGCCGTCGAGATGGTCGACGAGGGATTGCTCGCACCTGGAGAGGCCATGACCTCACTGGTCGTCGCCGACCAGGTACGTCAGCTGCTCTTGCCGCGTCTGGACCTGTCCGGTGCGCCGGTTCCGGCCGCACATGGCGTCCGAGCGTCGCCGGGTGCCGCGTGCGGGATCGTGGTGTTCTCCTCCGATGAGGCGGAGCGACGTGGTCGCGCGGGCGAGAGCGTCATCCTTGTTCGCGACGAGACGACCCCGGATGATTTCCATGGCATGGTCGCCGCAAAGGGCATTCTGACCGCGCGCGGCGGTAAGACCAGCCACGCCGCGATCGTTGCCGTCGGCATGGGGACACCTGCGGTGACCGGAGTGACGGACCTTCATGTCGACGAGGCGGACGGGTGCTTGCGTATTCGCGACGAGTTCACCGTCCGCGAAGGCGAGTATGTGACGATCGACGGCGCAAGCGGCACGGTCTACGTGGGGCAGTTGCCGCTTCTTCCACCGGATCCGCACAACCGCTACCTCGAGCGCGTGCTGTCGTGGGCCGACGCGTTTCGGACGATGAAGGTGCGCACCAACGCCGATACCCCGGAGGATGCGCGTCGTGCCCGTGAGTTCGGGGCCGAGGGCATCGGGCTGTGCCGCACCGAGCACATGTTTGGCGGGGAAGACCGTCTGCCACATGTTCAGGACATGATCATGGCGACCAATCACCGGGATCTGGTCCTGGCGCTCGATGTGCTGCGAGGCTTTCAAATCGCTGACTTCATCGGGATCTTCGATGCGATGGAGGGATTGCCGGTCACCATCCGGCTGCTCGATCCGCCCTTGCACGAGTTCCTGCCCGACTACACCGACCTGCGAGTGCGGCTGGCGCGTGCCGAGATCACTGGGACGCCCGATCCCGAAGCAGAGAGCCAGCTGCCCAACGTAGAGCGCCTTCAAGAGGTCAACCCGATGCTTGGCACGCGCGGTTGCCGCCTGGGGATTGAGATCCCGGACCTGTATCGGATGCAAGTCGCCGCGATCCTCACCGCGGCATGCGAGGTCAAGAAGCGCACGGGGGTCGCTCCGATCGTGGAGATCATGATCCCATTGGTGGGCTTCGAGGATGAGTTGCGCTGGTTGCGGGACCACGTCCTCGATGTCGCCGAATCGGTGTTTACGGATCAGGGGACGCGCGTCGAGTACCACGTGGGCACCATGATCGAGCTGCCACGTGCGGCACTCGTGGCCGATGAAATTGCCCGCCAGGCCGACTTCTTCTCATTCGGCACCAACGACCTCACCCAAACGACCCTCGGTTTCTCGCGGGACGACGCAGAGACCAAATTTCTCGGGGACTACTTGGGCAAGGGGATCCTGCGCAGCAACCCATTCGAGCACATCGACCAGGCGGGGGTGGGCAAACTCGTGCGCATGGCGTGCGAGAGCGCACGCAAGGTCAAGCCGAAGATCAAGCTCGGGGTATGCGGGGAACACGGTGGCGACCCCGACTCGATTCGCTTCTTCGGGTCGATCGGGCTGGACTACGTGTCGTGCTCGCCGTACCGCGTCCAGACCGCTCGGATCGCGGCCGCCCAAGCGGCGCTGCAGGGCTCCAGGGGCTAGCCCGACCCGGCGACGGCTAGCGGCGATCTGCGCGAGCGGCGCGGATGCGCTCGATCAAGGCGTTGGTGGAGCTGTCGTGGGCGAGCTCGGGCGGCTTGGGTGACGTGATCTGGGCCATGATCGTGGTGGCCAGCTGCTTGCCGAGCTCGACACCCCACTGATCGAACGCGTCGACTCCCCAGATCACCGACTGGACAAAGACGCTGTGTTCGTAGAGCGCGACCAGAGCACCGAGGGTCCGGGGTGTGAGCGCATCGGCGAGGATGACGCTGCTGGGGCGGTTGCCGTCCATCAGTTTGTGCGGCACGAGATGCTCCGGGATTCCGCCCGCCCGGACATCAGATGCGCTGCGGCCGAATGCGAGCGCCTGGGCTTGTGCGACCAGATTGGCAAGCAGGAACTCGTTGTGGTCGCCGATGGGCGTCGTCGGCTGAAGAAACCCGATCAGATCGACGGGAACGATGGTCGTGCCCTGGTGGAGCAGCTGATAGAAGCTGTGTTGGCCGTTGGTGCCGGGCTCGCCCCAGTAGATCGCGCCGGTGTCGTAGTCGACGCGTTGACCGGATGCGGTGACGTGCTTGCCGTTGGACTCCATCGTCAGTTGCTGCAAGTACGCGGGGAATCGATGCAGGTGCTGGCTATACGGCAGCACGGCCGTGGTGTGAGCGCCGAGGAAGTTGCGATTCCAGACGGCGAGCAGTCCCATGATCACCGGCAGGTTCTCCGCGAGGGGCGCCCGCAGGAAGTGGTCGTCCATCGCATGAAACCCCGCGAGCAGTTCCGCAAATTGCTCCGGACCGATCGTGATCATCGTCGCGAGGCCGATGGCGGAATCCATCGAGTACCTACCGCCGACCCAATCCCAAAAGCCAAACATGTTCTCGGGCGCGATACCAAACGCTTGGATGGCCTCCTGGTTGGTCGAGACCGCCACAACGTGTCGGGCGATCGCCGCCTCGTCGCCAAGCCCGTCGACCAGCCAGGCCCGCGCAGCGTGCGCATTGGTCATGGTCTCGCGGGTCGTGAACGTCTTCGACGAGACGATGACCAGCGTTTCCGCAGGGTCCAGACCCTGGATGGCGTCAAGGATCGCGTCCCCATCGACATTGGAGACGAAACGGCACCCCAGACCGGGTTGCGCGAAGGGCCGCAACGCGGCATCGGCCATGACGGGCCCGAGGTCCGATCCGCCGATCCCGATATTGATGACGGTGCGGATGGGCTTGCCCGTGGAGCCCCGCCAGGCGCCCGAGCGCACCGCGTCTGCAAAGGCGGACATCCGCGCCAGCACCGTATGGATCTCCGCGACGACGTCGGTGCCGTCGACGACCAGGTGTGCGGTGCGGGGCAGCCGCAGCGCCACGTGGAGGACCGCGCGGTCTTCGGAGACGTTGATGCGCTCGCCGGCGAACATCGAGGCACGGCGCTCAGCCAGGCCGGACTGCTCGGCGAGTGCCACCAACTTCACGAGCGTGTGGTCTGTGACGCGCTGCTTGGCGTAGTCGAGCTCGAGTCCGGCGCCGGAGACGCGGAACCGTGTCCCGCGCGCGGGGTCTGCTCCGAACAGGTCGCGCAGGTGCAGGTGTGCGGTCTGCGCGCGATCGATCTCCAAGGCACCCCACGCCGGGTGCCGGCGGGGTCCATCGGTCGGGGTAGCAAGGGGTTGGGCCATGTGCGTGCTCCGGCGCGTCGACGGGGTGGGGTTCGAGAGGGACTATGCCGATGTTTGCACCCTCGTGTGGGCCCACGCGAGGTCAATCGGGCGCGCCGGGTCCGACGCTCCGCGTGACCGGGGACGATCGATGTCTGCCGCCATGACGCTCGACACACCGCGGTATGTGGTCGCGGGCGCTGCGCACCAAGATCTTGGCCGGATACCCTGTGATCATGCAGTCGGCCAATCACCCGCCTTCGCAAGAGCACCCGCGCGAGAGCTTTGATCGCAGCGCACACATCTACGATGACCACGTGGGGTTCAACCAGGCCGGCGCGCAGCGCCTGATTGGCGCGTTGCCCGAGCGGGATTACCGCGACCTGCTGGATGTGGCGTGCGGCACGGGCTTTGCCACGATGCACATGATCGAGCGCCGCGGGATCCGCACCGTGACCGGTGTCGATGCGTCGGCGGGGATGCTCGAGCAGTTCCGTGGCAAGCTCGAGCGCCACCCGGATATCGAGGCGACGCTGCGTGTGGCCGATGTCGTCGCGATGGGCGTGCCGCCGGCGAGTATGGACCTGGTGCTGTGCACGATGGCGTTGCACTGGTTTCCTGATCGCCAACTGGCGATCACCGAGATGGCCAAGACGCTACGGCCGGGAGGAATTCTCGGAATCCTCGCACCCGGACCCGGGCATGATGCGCAGTTTGTGGCGCTCTCACGCGAGGGCAACCCGCCGATCCTGCCGGAGTTGGCGACGTCGGTGCTCGACAACGAGATCGCTCCCGAGGTGATGGGCGGGTATCTCGCTGCTGCGGGTCTCGAGGAGATTGATATGTGGGTCGAGCGCCGTGAGCGACGGGTACCCCCGGAGCGCTATATGGATCGCATGCGCACGGTGGGGTCGCACCTGTGGGCACATCGGTCCATCGAAGATCAGCAACGCCAACTGGCGCGCGCCGAGGCGGCACTCGAGGCCCTCAGCCCCGATGGCATCTTCCAATACACGTTCACCAAGCTGCTCGTCATCGCCCGCGCCCCGCAGGGGTAGGCCCGCAACTGGGAATGCCCCGAGTCAGTGCTTGAGCTAGCCCGCGACGCCGTGGGCGAGTCGGCGAACGACGGCGTCCTGGAATTTGCGAGCCGCCAGGATGTCGGTCGGCTTGAGTCCGTTGCACAGGATGGAGAAGGCATAGGTCTTGCCGTTGCTCGCGTGCACGATGCCGCTGAGCGTCGAGACATCGTTGAGCGTGCCGGTCTTGGCGTGCACGCGCGTGCCGAGTCCAGACATCCGCCCCTTGAGGGTGCCTTGCCCGGGCCCGGGAAGCGAGGCAATTAACGCGGTGCCCCAGGACGGGTTTCTCTCGGCATCCAGCAACAGCCGCAGCAAGGTGTTGACCGTCAGGCGGTCCCGTCGCGCGAGGCCGGATCCGTCCACGATGCGGTCGCCGGGCCTGAAGATGCCGACCGCGGTCAGCCTCGCGACGACGCGGGCGATGCCTTCGTGCGACGTTCCGGGCGTGTGCGCCTCTGCGCCGACCGCCTTGACGAGTTGCTCGGCAATGAAGTCGTCGCTCGGGACGTTCATGATGCGCAGCATGCTGGCCAGCGGCGGCGAGCTGACCGCGGCGAGTGTGACAGGGTTCTTGGGCAGCCCGCCGAAACCCACCGCCCCACTGACGACGATCTTGGCGTGTCGGAGCGCGGTGCGCATGCGTTGGGCAGACGCGAGTACCGGGCTCGCGACGGTCGCGGACTGCCGGGTTCCAGCGAAATCCTCGTTGGTGGGCATCCCCGACAACGGCTGGATTGACCCGCTGTCCCCAGGGACCCACTCGGGCGGTAGCGTCAGTCGGTCAAAGATGGTGTCGTTGGCGTGGACGCCCCCAGCGATGTGGGTGATGGGCGGTTGTGTTGCGGTCCGTCGGGAGAGCTGCGCGGCCAGGGCATCAACGGTGTCGCCGTTCGAGCCCAGGTACGAGTGCGCGTAGGCAGAGGTCGAGAACAGCGGG
The DNA here is from genome assembly GCA_017882555.1 of Thermoleophilia bacterium. GTDB lineage: Bacteria > Actinomycetota > Thermoleophilia > Miltoncostaeales > Miltoncostaeaceae > CAITWD01. Next base: position 6,683 of record JADGPH010000049.1, on the reverse strand, counting down.
TCGCCGCTACCGACCAACGTGACCGGTTCGGCGACTGTCGAGGCGACCGGGGTGTCGCCGCTGGCCATGAGACGGGTCGTGAACCGAAAACCGGGTCCGAACGTCAGCAGCGCGCCAACGCTCGTCATGAGCTTGTTATTCGAGGCAGGGAGCAGCGGGAGAGCCGGATTCCAAGCCGTGATGCTGATCGGGCACGACGCGACGGTTCTCCAGACTCCGACCGCGGTTCGGGGGTGTGCCCTGCCCCATTGAGCGATGAGCGAGGCGATGACCGGATCGCGCGGGCCGGGCACGACTCGGGCGCAGGTCGGTGCCGGAATCAGCCGCGGCGCGACACGTGTCTGGGAGACGGCTGCCGCCTGCGCGGTCAGGGATTGGTCTGCCGGTTGCCCCCACGCGGTCCAAGAGCCGACGCCAACCGCCGTGACCGCGACCCCGGATGAAATGACCCTCAGGACTCTGCGGGGATGTCGCGGATGCTGCTCGGTGGGATGTTCGCTACTGCTGGACGTCAACGAGGGTACCGATCGGCGTGAAGGGCCAGACTGCCCCTGCCGTCGCGAAGGGCATCTCCACACACCCGAGGCTTTGCGGGGATCCGTACGACCCGCGAATGAACCCGTGGAGCGCGTCACCCCCGTTGAAGTAGCTGATCCACGGGATACCCGGGTCGTGGTACTTCGTGCCGTCGGGATTTGTCCCGGACATGGTGCCCGTCCGCTCGCGTAAGTAGACGGGGAAGACCCCCGGCTGGGTGGAGGCTCCCGGGATCCCGGTGTTGACGGCGGCGGTGAGGATCACGTGGCCGTTGTGCCAGAGGGTCAGCGTCTCCGGTTGCGTGCGCGTCACGTTGACGAAGCTGTAGCCGAAGCTGTTGTTCTGCCCTGCGAGCACCGCTTGGACCAGCGCCTCCCAGATCTTGGGTCCGATCACCCCGTCGGCGGTCAACTGATGTTGGTCTTCAAAGGCCATCACCGCACCTTGCATCATGACCGCGCTATTGGTGGCCCACGTCGTGCGCAGGGCGGTGGGTACCGATCGGGAGCGCCACGTGAATCGTCCTGACGGCGGGGCGAAGATCGCCACGACCTGGGCCTGTTGGGTGCGCGCGACGGGCACGGTTGGTGTGAAGCGTAGTGGGAGGTAACCGAGTTGTGCGAGCAGTTGCTCGGCGCGAATCGGGGAAGGCTTGGCGATGGTCCAATTCACGACCCGGGTGGGCGCTCCCGCGACTTCGGTTCCCGCGGGGAGCGTCAGGTGAATGACGCTGTCCGGGGCAAATCCGGCTCCCGCGGGCGTAAACGCGACCGTGCGGGAATCAACGGCTCGCCAGGCGCCGGGACTCGGTGGGCTGATGCGCGCGTGGAGCGCGCCGGGTATCCCGGCGATTGGCTTCGAATACGTCAGTAAGATCGGCGTGAAGGGGGTCATCGGTGATGACGCCGAGGGGCTGGCGAGCACCTGGGTCTTTACATTCGGTGCAAACCACGCGACCTGCACTGGCGCAGGAAGCGTCTCCCACGCTCGTGCCGCGGCAGCCACTTGGGCAGTGCCGTTCGCACCCGCGTGGGGAATGGCGACGACCCGCAGCCCGATCGCCGAATGCACGGTGGTCACGGCGGCGTCGGCGGGGGTGATCGCCGCCCTGGCGATCGGTTGCGAGAAGCTCACGGCTACCGGCGATCCTGCGGGAACGGTTTGGACGACGGGACTCGAGATGCGCGCAACGGGGGTGGTGATGGTCGCGATGATCTGCGATGTCGATCCGAGAATCCAGCGGGCCGGCAGGCCGTTGTGCACCGTGGCGCGCACGGTGATGACAGTACCGGGCGGGGTCGGATGCGCGGGAATCACCGAGGAGCCCGATTGGATGAGGGCAACCGGCTGGCGGTGGGTGTCGGTGGCGCTGATGGCGATCAGGGTCGCACCGGGCGGCAGCTGCACGTCGGCGAGCGCGGTTGCGCCGGGGTCTATCGATGCCTGGGATTCCACGAACAACAGCGCGCCGACCGCGCCGATGACAACGAAGAGCGTGGCACCGGCGATGACGACGATTCGCTTGCCGCGACGGCCCTTCCCGTCGGACGATCGCGCCGCGTCGGCACCGGTCTCAGGTGGGGTGGTCTCGGGAGTATCAACGCTGTCAGACACGATCGTTACCCATGCAGACCGCTTCCTGGACGGTGACGAACATGCTGCCTCATAGCTTAGGGGCGTTGGTCACGGAATGTGCCTTGTGTTGTTTGTCGCGAACGGCGTGTGCGCCCGCGCGATCGGTTTGACGTCCCGGCGGCAGACCCCTGCCCGGCAACCTTCACGCAGGTTTCGTTGTCGGGGTATGGAGTCCATCGGCTCGTTAGGGTAGTTACATGACCGCTCTCGAATCCCTCTCCGAGCGGATAGTGAATTACCTCGCCGCGGAGCGTGCCGCGCTCGAGGCGATCATGATCCAAGAAAGCTCGCGCGCGCTTCACGAAGAATTCATCCTGGCCGAAGGCGGCTCCCTCCCGGATCGCCAGGGGCGCTTGGAGCGGATTCGTGCCGTTGGTGCCCGTGCCTGGTTGCGCCATTTGGCGGCTGCGCTCCAGGCCGAGTGGGCCGGAGCTCCCGAGGGCATGCAGGGCAAACTGGAACTCTGGATTGCGCGAGGGGGGGCCCGTCTGGAGGCACTCGAGCTTGAAGAGCAGGCGGCGCTCGAGCGCGATGGGATCTCGGGCGACGTGGATGCGGATCGTCGGCGGGTGACGCTGGGATCCTACGTGCAGCTGTTCGCCGAGGGGGTCGGTGAGATCGCGTCGCCGGACGGTCGGTCGGGGCCGGAGTTCGGCCGCGAGATCAACACGATCATGCGACGCGAGTCCGCGCAGCGCAGGACGGTCGAAAAGGCGTCATTTGAGGCCTGGGCCGGGAGTCCAATGGAAGGTGTCCTCGAGGAGGCACGCATCACGGCCGCGCCGCCGGAGCCGGACATCATTCGGATGCTGGAAGCGGCGGGGGTGTGGTCGTACATTCGGACCCTGTGCCTGGCGCTCGGAGAAGCCCTTGAGCCTCCCGGACCGGCTCCCGCCGGGTTATGAGCGATGCCCGACCGGACTTCGGCGGCGCGTCGACCTTGATCGATGCCATTCCAGGGGTCGGTTTCGGGTGGATCACGCCGACCCCGGCGTACATGTGGCGGGCCTCCCACGCGATCGCGAGTGCAGGGGGAGTCTGGTACACCGACCCGGTCTACGACCCCGTCATGCTCGATCGTGCCCGAGCACTCGGGGCCCCGGTGGGCGTCGTGCAGTTGCTCGATCGTCATGCGCGCGATTGCGCCAGAGTCGCCGACGAACTCGGCGCGCCGTTGTATGTCCTGCCCAAACGGGCACCGGGGGACGCGCCGTTTGAAGTCGTCAGCGTAATCGACTCTCGGATCGGTCGCTGGCACGAGGTGGCGCTGTGGTTTCCCGTTGAGCGGCTTCTGTGCGTCGCCGAGGCGATCGGCGGCGCACCATATTTCCTTGCCCCGGGTGAGGTCGTGGGGCCGCATCCGATCCTGCGCCTGGTCCATCCGCCGCGCGCGCTGTGTGGGATCCCCGCCGTCCACGTGATCTGCGGTCATGGACCGGGGCTGCACGCACCCGATGCCGGTGTGCAGATGGAGGCGGCGATCCGTCACGCACGCCGGCGGATTCCACGGTGGGGGCTCGCCCGCGCGGGCGTGGGGTAGCGCTGCGGCGAATGAGCGGCGGCGCCGGTGTCACGAGTGCGCAATGCCGTGCTCGACGAGGACGAGGTCAAAGATCCCGGCGCCAACGACGGCAACGTTGACCTAGGGCCTGGTGCCTTCAAGTGAGGTGGAGGTCTCGGTGTCGGTCGCGTATCGGATTGCGCAGCGTCCCGTGCCTGCGCACACCTCGCACTCGGCAACCTCGCCCGCGACGTGGGCGAGGCAGTGGGCGACACGCGACTCCACCACCTGGGCCATCAACGGGTGGAGACCCAGCGGTGCAGCGACGAGAAACGGGATGTCGGGGTGTCGTTCGGCGGCGTGGGCCGTGAGAGAGGGAATGTCCTGGTCCCAATGGCGGCCGGGAAGCAGGAAATACGGACTGACGACCACCAGTTGCGCGCCACGGGCCACGCAGCGATCAAACGCGGTCTGAATGGATGGTTCGGCCAGTTCCATGTGCGCCGGTTCGACGATGTCGTACGGCACGGTTTCGGCGACCATCCCTGCCATCGTCTCCAACATCTCGTTGGAGGCGCCGCGCCGCGAGCCGTGGTCGACGACGATCAAGCCAATGTGATGGTCATCTGGCGCGGACATGGTGTGCATCGTACCCCGGGCGTTGGGCACCGGTGACCGGGATCGGTCGGCGTGGCGGCTCGACGTGCCGGTGTACGATCGATGACGTGCCCGCCACGGCCAAAGGATGACCGATCGACATCGAGACGACCCCTTATGAACCGAGCAGTCTGACCGACCTGATCAGGATGTTGATGGATGGCTGGCAGATCTCGCATCTGCGATACGCCGATCACAGTGACGCGCCCGGCGCCCCAACGGCCCCGGCGGCGTTTTTGGGCCTGGTGCGTTCCGACCAACGAGCGTGGATCTACATTCTCGACGACGGGCGCAGCCTGTCGCACCGAAGCACGATTGCGTTGTTCCGCGATCACCCGAACGTCTGGAAACACCGATCCGGCGCGCACATCGACCTTGAGATGCCGGTGCCCGAGGCGCCACCGGTGCCCGCCGAGGAGTGGGGCGCGATTCCCGACGTGTTCCCGGGTGAGGTTGACCTGTCGCCGACCGGCCTGCGCGGTGTGGTGTGCGTCAACCAAACTCAATCCATCGACGGCGTCACGGTCGCGATTACGAGCGTCGAGCGATTCGCCGATGGCGCGCGCGCGCATTACCTGTGCCACGCGCCCGGCCGGCGATTTCGCGAGCAAGCGGGCGCGCTCGATGCCATTGCGGTCGATGATGCGGCGCGGATGTACCGCGTGGCCCCGTTGGCACGGCGACAGCACGGCAATCGCATCGAGGGATCGCTCGCGCTCGCCCCCGCGATTCCGCTCGATGCCCGCATGTTGACGATCACGATCGGGAACCTCGGCCCGAGCGCAAGCGGGGATCATCAACCGGGCCCCTGGGTGTTTCCGATCGCACTCGATACCTCGGGATGAGCATGGAGCTCTGCAGCGAGGCACCCCTCGACCCACGCGCAGCACGCGCGGCCGACGCGGTGCGTGACACGCCCGAGGAGCCGTGCCCGTATCGCACGGCGTTCCAACGCGATCGGGACCGCATTCTGCACACCAAGGCGTTTCGCCGCCTGAAGCACAAGACGCAGGTCTTTGTCACCCCTGAGGGCGACCACTACCGCACCCGGCTGACGCACACGCTGGAGGTGTCGGCCCTCGCACGCACGGTGGCTCGCTCGCTACGGCTCAACGAGGATCTGGTTGAGGCGATCGCGATGGGTCACGACCTCGGCCATGCTCCGTTCGGGCACGCCGGCGAGCACGCTCTTGATGATCTCCTGCAAGAGCGCCTCGATCGCCGTTTTCACCACAACGAGCAAAGCGTTCGTGTCGTGGAGGTCCTCGAACGCGACGGGCGAGGTCTCAACCTTACCCGTGAGGTGCGCGACGGGATCTTGCATCACACCGGTTCAGGGATGCCCGCGACCCTGGAAGGCCAGATCGTGCGGCTCGTCGATCGGATCGCGTACGTCAACCACGACATCGAGGATGCGATTCGGGCGGGGGTCATCGGCGCCGACGACCTGCCTGCCCATGAGGTCGCGCTACTGGGCAAGACGACTTCCCAGCGCCTGACGCGCCTGGTCGGAGACATCGTCGACGAAAGCCGCGACGCGGATCGCATACGTCAGTCGTCGGAGGTGGGCCAGGCATTCTTGCAGCTGCGCAAGTTCATGTTCAGCCGGGTGTATCTGGCACCGCCGGCCAGCATCGAGTCCGAGCGCGCGCGGGGGGTTGTGCAACACCTGTTCGAGTGGTTCATGGCGAATCCTGATGAGCTGCCCGTCGCCACCGAGCAAGATTTGGTGCGGCGTGTCACAGACCACGTGGCCGGAATGACCGATCGGTACGCCCTACGAGAGTTCCGTCTGCGGTTCATGCCGCGCGAGGGGCCACTGTAGGTGGAGATGTCGTGCCGCTGATCGCGCCGGACAGTGTGACGGAGATTCTCGAACGCGCCGATCTGGTCGAGTTGGTGCGGGGACGGGTGAATCTGGTGAGGCGCGGCAATCGCTGGGTCGGTCGTTGCCCGTTTCACGACGAGCGCACGCCGTCGTTTGGCCTTATTCCTCCCGACAACCGCCGCTACTACTGCCACGGGTGTGGCGCGACCGGTGATGCGGTGCGCTGGCTGATGGAAAAAGAGGGCGCGGCGTCATTCCCGGATGCGATTGAGACCCTCGCGGAGCGTTTTGGGATCACGGTCCGTTACGACCAGGCCTCACCTGAGGAAGAACTCCGCCGGCAGGCCGACCACCGCCGACTTGAGCTACTGGAGCGGGCCGCAGCCTTCTATGCGGAATACCTGTGGCGCGCCGATGAGGCCGCCAGCGCCCGCACCTATCTGACCGAGCGCGGCTTTGATGAGGAGTTGTTGCGCAATTTTCGCGTGGGGTTTGCCCCGAGCGACGGTGCGATGTTGGCGACGC